>CAXBLH010000059.1:0-17972 GCA_963976315.1 uncultured Dyadobacter sp. | reverse complement strand
TATTGGATTGCAAATTGAAATTATTCCGATTAATAGAAGGTTTGAAAATGATGGCATCGGAATCAAACGTTTATAGGAAATTACCAAAGCCGTATTTCCTCCCGCTGGGATAAGGTTCCAGTGGTATTGGATTGCAAATTGAAATTACTCCTATAATTAACAGAGTTTGAAAAAGATGGCATCGGCAACAGACGTTTATAGCAAATTATCAAAGACGTAATTCCTCGACTGCGGCGCAGTCGTACCATGGCAGATGGTTTTTTCAAAAAAAATTAGCTTGGTCACGAATGGTTTGGTAGGTAGACCTTTGTAATCGAAAAACGGAAAAACATATTCGGCTCGAAAATTGTGTTCTGAGAGAATTTGACAGTCGAAAGCTGATTACATTACTAAACGTCTCGTGAAAAGGCAGGTTATGTCGAAAAAAGTTTTCTCTTTTTTTTAACTGCTTCCAACCTTTTCCCAGAAACATGTATCTATATAGAAACTTCAAAAATATTAGCATGAAAAAATTAATCATAATTGGGTGTCTTCTTTTTTCAACCATGGCATGCCAAAAGAATGACCAAGAAGCTTCACCAGAAAAAGTACTTGAAACCGTTTCGATTGCAGCAGCGCGACAAACAGCCGTTCCTACCTCAGGAAGTGATTTGAAAGTAGAACTACTTTCAGTGAATGATAGTCGATGCCCTTCGAATGCGGTGTGTATAACCGCAGGGACAGCGCTTTTGAAATTTTCGGTGAACGATCAGGATGAGAAGACGGAAGTCTCTTTAAATTTTAGTGATGTAGACAAATCTGCCAATACGGTAGCCTTTAAATTGAATGGTGCAGCATACGAGTTGTCTGTAACCGAAGTATTTCCCTACCCGAATAGCTCAAAAAGTCCGCAATTAGAAGAATATAAGGTTCAAGTTTCCATTAAAAGGAAGTAAGTGTCTTGTCTAATATTAACAAGCTTTATCGATAGAAGTGTGTAATTGGTTTTAATTTAACCTAACAAACAACAGTAATCCCTCCAAAATTTTAATTAGGAGGGATTCTTTATTTTTAGGCTTTTAACATCGATTTTATGTTATTTCCTCTGGAATTTTAACTTTTTCCTTAGGGTCAGTGATTTGTTCATAAGTTGCGCCATATTTTTGGTGGAGGGTACCCATTATCCTATCCCAAAATAAAAAGTATAGACCATAATTATAATTTGAATAACGATGATGCATGTTATGAGCTACGGAGGTATTAATCCATTTACTAATCTTCCATTGATGGAATTTTTTTGGATACAACTCATATCCTAAGTGGCCATAAACATTATAGGCAAATTGGAACAAAAGAAAGAAAATAAGGGTGGTTTTATGCACAGGAAGTGTAAAGGCAATTAATGGAATTATTGCGGATTCTAAAATGGCTTCCAATGGATGAAAAGAATAGGCGCTAAATGGCGTTGGATTGGTAGAATAATGATGAACCAAATGAACACGTTTGAAAAATAAAGGATGGTGCATCAAACGGTGTAACCAATAGAAATAGGTATCATGTATCAGGAACATAAGTGGAACCGTAAGTAGCAGGTAAGCTACTCCATGTTCGTCTACATGTTGATATATATGTGTATACCCAACGAATTGTTTAATAACTAAGGTGGCTACGGCACCAAATATCAAAATAGTAAAAAAAGAATGAAGTATTTCGTTTTTTATACTATTCCAAGTAGGATAACGTTTTTGAATCTTTTTTTGAACAAATCTATTTTTAAATAGGATGTAGAATACGAAATAGGTTCCACCGGCAAATAGAAAATATCGGATAAATAAATTTTTAATTACACTAAGCCATATTAACAGGATTTCTTCCATCTACGCTATAATCAATTACTTACCAAAAGGGAGGATTACGATGAAGTTCCTAAAAATAATTGTAATACACAAACGGGAGTGGGTATTTTGAATTGCGAGTGGGCGTATTGCAACGTTCCGTTGGTAACGTTTCGATCAAAGAAAACGACATTGTTGTCGTCTCGATTTGTTACTATTACAAATTTATCCAGCTTATCTATTAGGAAATTTCGTGGATGTTTGCCCCTGGTAGCTTCATGGCCAATGAGGGAAATTAATCCGCTTTCTGGATCCACTTGATAAATGGCCAAACTATCATGCCCCCGGTTAGAAGCGTATAAGTACTTACCGTCAGGCGAAAAATGAAGGTCAGCGGCCGCGTTAAAATCTTTGAAATCACTAGGTAACATGGAAATTCTTTGCAAATGACTTAGTTTGCCTGAGAATGACTCTATGCTAAAGGTATTGATCACACCATTTAGTTCCCCCAAAGAGTAGCCATATTTGCCATTGGGGTGTATGAGAAAATGCCGTGGCCCATCTCCAGAGGTGACCGTAACTGCTGGCATTGTTGCTGGAATAAGCTTTCCAGATTCTAAATTTATTTGGTAAATAAAGATTGTATCAATTCCCAAATCCGAACAATAAGCGTATTGTCCATTGGGAGATACTATAATAGAGTGCATGTGCGGCTTCTGATCCTTGTGACCTTCATTTTGAATATGATCGGTTAAGTCTCCAATACTGCCATCAGGTTTTAGACGGTATACCGTTAAATTACCTCCCACATAATTGGAAATGAAAATAAGCTGACCGGTAGGATCAATGCTCAAATGACAGGGGGCTTTGCCTTTTGACGGAACATTATTGAGGAGGGTTAATGCACCAGTTTGTTGGTCTATTGTATAAGCACTAATGGTAGCGTTACCTTCGTTAGAAGCGTATAAATTTTTTTTGTTGGGGTGTATCGCTAAAAAGGAGGGACTATCCTTACTTGGTACTACTTGGATTATTTTACATGAATAATCCGAACGATCCAATGTTGCCACATAAATTCCTTCTCCTTGTTCGGTATATGTTCCTAAATATAATAGCTCTTTCATCTTTTCTATAAGTTTTATGCAATGGGTTGGGGGTTAACCAATGCGTGTTTTATTCAAAGGCTATAATGCCAAATTTTTCATATTCGTGAAACGAGCCACTGGTTTTAGCCCAAGTGTAGTAAGTAGGCTCTTGGTCATAATCAATTCTATAAAAATTAGCTCTCCAATGAGTTCCTGAGGGAGGCGCTTTTTTGACGATTGGGCTCATAACGGCATAGGGAATGAAAAACTCCGCTTTCCAATTAGTTATTTTTGCCTTGTTTTTCCGTTTCCCACCGGTGACGCTCGTTTCGTGCTGCACTTTGCGGTCTTTTTCGTAAAGCCATGGCCGCCATCCCATTCCTGCTCCACCAATATTAGGCACGAGTATTAAAAGCTCCTTGTTTCGTGGTGATAATTCATACTCTAAGTATATAGGGTAATCGGTATTGGGCCAGAGAAAAAACTCTACGACATCCTCGGTGAACAGCCTCCCAAAGTCCTTTTTTATGGAAGAAGTTAGTGTCTCGTCCTGACAATCATATAGGCAATAGATTCCTGTTTCGGAATATAATACTTTTACTCTTGTAGGATGGTTAGTACCAGCGATAGCTTGCTTTGGCCCTTTTTGGGGGAAAATGCCAAACCATTCCGTTTGCTCCCACTGAGGCGAATTCCCTTTTCCATTGACTTTGAAATCAGTAGTTTTTTTGATAGTAATTTCAGGGACTATCTCTTGGGCAGTACTATATATGTTAATCCCGAATAGAAATGCTGCAAGACAGAGAATTCGGAACAGTACCTTAGAGGTGGTAATTAAAAGGTTCTTCAATGGTTTAGAATTAATCAGACGTAACTTACCTTGGATATAACCTTGAATTAACTCTGATTTTACCAATTTTCAAACTAATCTTTCAATTAGATTTGAAGGTACTTAATCGCTTCGGTTTACTAGAAATTCAATTGACCACTTTATAAATGTCATTTTTTACGAATTTTAGATGAGTATTGATTTTGAATTTATTCCTTATCTGGTATAAAACGGTAATTTATTTATTCCTAAACATACAATAAGCCTTTGTTCCTTTATGAGTTCTAATAAAAATAATGAATCGCAAAGTATCACCCAAGTTATTGCTGCCTCCTCATTGGGCACACTGATTGAATGGTACGATTTCTATATATTTGGTAGCTTGGCCGTTATTATTGGCCATCATCTGTTTCCGAGTGATGCCGGGGCATCAGCCCTTATCAATACGTTGGCCATATTTGCTGCCGGGTTTATTGTACGTCCTTTTGGAGCCTTAGTATTTGGACGGCTAGGTGATTTGGTCGGGAGGAAATATACATTTCTTCTGACTTTGGTATTGATGGGGGGCTCTACTTTTTTAATTGGCTTAATTCCGTCTTATGAAAGTATTGGCTATGCTGCTCCTATTCTAGTGTTGATTTTAAGGCTGGTTCAAGGGTTGGCACTTGGAGGTGAATATGGTGGGGCAGCAACTTATGTGGCAGAGCATGCTCCGAAGGGAAAACGAGGTTTTTATACCAGTTGGATTCAAACCACCGCGACGTTGGGGTTGTTTCTCTCCTTGGGTATAATAATTCTTACCAAGAACTTGATAGGAGCCGAAGAATTTGCTGACTGGGGATGGAGAATACCTTTTCTACTTTCTATATTGCTGGTGGGCGTTTCGATATACATCCGATTGAAAATGCATGAATCTCCTGTTTTTACCAAGTTAAAAACCGAAGGGAAAATATCTGCTAATCCACTGAAAGAGAGTTTTCAAAAGAAGGCCAATTTTAAAATGGTTCTATTGGCTCTCTTTGGGGCTACCATGGGTCAGGGGGTTGTTTGGTATACAGGCCAGTTTTATGCACAATCATTTCTTGAGAATACTTGTAAATTGGACTTTAACGAATCACGTTATATACTGTTATGGGCCATATTATTCGCTACACCATTTTTTGTCATATTCGGTGCTTGGAGTGATAAGGTAGGCCGAAAATGGATTATGCTGACAGGGATGTTATTAGGAGTATTGTTCTACCGACCCATCTATCAATACTTTATAGATGCCACGAATGTGAAGGAGATGTCAAAAACGGAAGTGGTGACATCTTCTGAACCAATTATAAAGTTGGAGGTAAGTGATACAAGCCAAGATTCTGTGACAACTACTACTATTCACAAGTCCTTAGCAAGTGGTATGTCGTATACCGAAACGCAAACAAAAGTGGTTCCGGGAGATGTGCTAGTGGCTATCCCAGAACTTAAAGTGGCTATTTCGGAAGTGAAGTTGTCTAGTAACACCTATATCTTGTTTATACTGCTGGTTTTCTTCCAGGTACTGTTGGTGACTATGGTTTATGGCCCTATCGCAGCGTTTTTGGTAGAGTTATTTCCTACGCAAATTCGATATACGTCCATGTCGCTACCGTATCATATCGGAAATGGCGTTTTTGGTGGATTGGTGCCCTTTATTGCTACTTTGGTGGCTTCTTATAGTGGCTCTACACCGCTTTCAGGGCTTTGGTACCCGATCGGAATTGCTGCCATTTCCATTATCATAGGTGCAGTCTATATTGAGAATAAAGTGGATAAAACGGTGATGGATAAGTAGTTTAGTTAAGGTATTTTTATTTAAAATTGATAATTATGAGTAGTATAAAAAAGATATTAGGCCTTGTTTGGATGATTTTAGGCCCAGTAATAATCCTGTTTTTAATTCAGCAGGCCTATGAAAAAATTGGAATAGCCGAAGTGGGAATTGATAAAACCAATACCGCACTGCAATGGTCAATAATTATTTTGATTTTTATACCAATATGTGCCGGTTTGGTTATTTTTGGTAAATATGCCTGGGACGGGGAGTATGATAAGTTACCGGAAGGGGTGGAGGATTAAGAGGGGTATAACTTTTAATGGTTTACGAACTTTGAACCAAACCTACTTGTTGATAAATTGGAGCCTGTTCGATATGAACAGGCTCTTAATTTTAAAAATAGAACACAATTCCTATGAAAAGCCCAGTCTATATAGTAAGTGCGGCCAGAACGCCAATTGGTAGTTTTAATGGATTATTATCTACTGTGTCTGCGTCCAAACTTGGTGCTCACGCAATACAAGGAGCATTAGCGAAGGCGCAGTTAACTCCGGAGCTTGTTAATGAGGTAATTATGGGTAACGTCATTTCTGCCAACTTAGGACAGGCTCCTGCACGACAGGCTTCCAAATTTGCAGGGCTCCCAGATAAAGTGAATTGTACTACTGTTAATAAAGTATGTGCTTCTGGTATGAAAGCGGTAATCTATGGAAGTCAATCCATTCAGTTGGAAGATAGCCAAATAGTAATCGCTGGCGGAATGGAGAATATGTCACAAATTCCTTATTATATACCCAAAGGGAGGACGGGCTATGGCTATGGGCATGGAGAGTTGTTAGATGGCCTTGTTAAAGATGGCCTGACAGATGTTTATGAACAGTGTGCTATGGGATTGTGTGGGGATAGAACTGCTGAGAAATACCGTATTTCTAGAGAGGAACAGGATGAATATGCCGTGACATCTTACCTTAGAAGTGCAGAAGCAACCTCAAAAGGATGGTTTCATTCCGAAATAGTTCCGGTTGAAATTACAACAAGGTCGGGTGCTGTAATGGTGGAGGAGGATGAAGAATATAAAAGAGTGAAATTTGAAAAAGTGGGAGCTTTACGGCCTGTTTTTTCGAAAAATGGTACCGTTACAGCAGCCAATGCTTCTACTATTAATGATGGTGCCGCGGCACTGTTATTAGCTTCTGAAAATGTTGTTAAAACCCATCAAATAAAGCCTGTCGCCAGAGTTGTTGCCTATGCGGATGCCGAACAGGCGCCCGAATGGTTTACCACTACGCCTATATTAGCGACACAACTCGTTTTGGAAAAGGCAAGTATGAAATTAGAGGATATCGATTATTTTGAGGTCAATGAGGCTTTTGCAGTAGTTGCATTGGCCTATATGCAAACCTTAAATATTTCTCCCGAAAAGGTCAATGTTTTTGGCGGAGCAGTGTCACTGGGCCACCCACTAGGTGCCTCAGGTGCAAGAATCCTGACCACACTTTTGTCGGTATTAAAACATAAAAATGCGCGCTTCGGATTGGCTGCTATTTGTAATGGGGGGGGAGGAGCTTCCGCAATGATTGTGGAAAATTTGGGTCATTAAACTACAAGTTATTTAATTAATACCTTCAAACGGTCATAAAAACCAGTGCTTTTAAAAGTAAAGGTTTTGTGTAAAATATAATTGCTAATAAAGCTACATCCCATTCCGAAAATATAACAACCCATTTCATTAATATTTACTTCTTTCACTGAACCTGGTATAACATAGGTATACACTTCAAAGTAATGATTGGAGAAAAAGTAGGCTATACGGGTGCCAATATCTGTAACGAATCCTGAAAACGTAGCTACCATTATAAATTTTACCATTTCTCGACGAGTCTGATTGCTTTTCCGTGCGTCAAAAGCAAACAGTTTGGTAAGAACAAAACCTACTCCGAATGATAAAATATAGGAAGGCCAGATAGACTGTTGAAAGGTTAGGTTGAACCAATCTTGAATTAAACTACTACAAACCAGCTGAATAACGGCTCCTGTGCCAGCCACTAAAAAATAAGCAAATAGATCTTTGAAGTTGAAAACCTGGGTGGTATTTGATTTGCTCACGTGTGTATGTTTTGGCGGCTAATTATTTAAAAATTCAATATTAGAAATAATTTATAAGCGAACCAAGATTATATAATTATTTCCAGTTTTTTCGGTTTGGCCAAGCAGGCCAAATTGGCTATTTGTTTGTTTCGTATATTCTATGCTATTCAACCCATAATGGGCCAAAAGCATGAAGGGATTTTGATTCACATTAATAGCTTTATTTTTGCTTTTGAAGTTACATCTAAGTAGAAAATGAGTATTATCACTAAGGTAATTGGAATAAAAATACTTACTTTGGAGGCTAAAAACAGATATTTTTATCGAGCCTTGTATACAATGGCATAATTTTTTAATCTTGTTACTTTAACAATCGCTATTTTACTTCATCTTCAATGTTTTTACCCCCATGGTAAAAATGACAGACTAAATTAAGTTTTATGAAAAGAAACATTTGCCTCTTATTTATTTCGACTTTTCTATTTGTTGGATCTGGTTTTGCACAAACACAAAAATGGGCTGTCGGATTAGAAATTTTAGAACCTAACGCCATTAGTTTACGAAAGTATGGCGATAAAAATGCCTTAGATGTGAGCTTAGGAACCTACACTGGACTCTTTAAAAAGCGTAAAGTATATCGAAACGGTGAATACGCCAGTATAGGGATGATGTTCAATGCTACTTATTTATGGTACGTACCGATGCTAAACGATCGAATGACCGCTTATGCCGGTGTTGGAGCACAGCTTAATTCACGCAAATATTATCCCGATCCAAATACAAAGCGAGTGTCAGAGAAAACGATTTCAACGGGTCCATCTGGAACCATTGGTCTAGAGTTTTTCTTCGATGCCAAACCTACTTCCTTTTTTATAGAAGGGGGAGGATATGCGGAGTTACTTCCAAAATTACTTTACTTCAATCCCAATTTAAGTATGGGACTTCGTCACAACTTTTAAGAAACACACATTATGTATAAAAATTTAACAACAGTACTAGCCCTGGTTAGTTTGCTTTTGGTTACGGGCTGCAAAAGCTTTGAAAAGCTATCCACCACCATTTCAAAAACCGATGATAAAGCGGTAGTGACTACCACCGACTCTAAACATGGTGATTACTTAGGCGAATCCTATGGTGCAAATGCGAGTACGGACAAGCAACAAGCAAATTCAATTACTAATTTTAATTCCGTAAAACCCATAAATGATAATTCTGTTTCCAATGGAAATATGGCACTTGATTCTGGGATGAGTTATCGAAAAGACTATTCCAGTTTGTCGGGGTCAACTGCATCTGCCCAAGTAACTATGCCGCTATCTCGTGAAGAAATGACGCTAAGAGATTACAACCAAAATTTGGTCACACAATACCAAAGGATGGACGAATTGGGCGAGGTAATACTTTTTGAAGTGGGTGTGATTGAAAAATCATGGCAATTATATGCGGAACAATACAAAACCGCAAGTGCTTCGGAGCGAGACCATATTGCTAGAGAATTAACTAGGCTTGATGATAATAAGCTATTGTTATACAAAGCATATACCAAAATCTATAAGCAGGGTAAGTTAGATTGGTTAAATATCAAAAAGGAAGTTGAAAATACAATTCTTTCTACCCGAGGTGTGAAATAATTAATTGGTTGTCTAAACGCCATGTTGCATCCGTGCAGCATGGCGTCTATTTTTACCATCCAGCTCCTTTGGTATTTGTTTTTATCCTGCACAAATAGCCATTTACGGTTAAATACAAAGTGGATCCATCGTCGCCCCAAGCGCAGTTGGAGGTCAATTCCCCAATATTCAAACGGCCGAGTACTTTGCCGGCTGGTGATATAATCCAAATTCCTCCGGGTCCGGAAGCCCATAAGTTACCGTCCTTGTCAATCTTCAAGCCGTCTGGTAAGCCCTTTAATTGATCGATTTTAAGACTGGAAGTAACATCCAATAGCAGGGTGCCTGTCCCAATATTCCCTTGTGAGTCTACTGGGTATTTCATCCAAATGGCACGCTCCGGGTCGGATTGGGCAACATATAGCGTTTTACCGTCAGGGGAAAATGCCAGACCGTTCGGGCGGGAAAGATTGTTGATCTGCATGGTAACTTTTCCGTTGGGTGTTATCTTATAAACTCCAAATTCCTTTATTTCTCGTGAAGGGTCATCCTGCTTTTTTTCAAGACCATAAGGAGGATCTGTAAAATAATAGGAGCCATTAGCGTGTTGTACCACATCATTGGGACTATTGAATCGTTTGCCTTCAAAATTATCTGCAAGGGTTCTTTTACCTCCTTTTATAAGGGACATACTAGAAACCCTTCGGTCACCATGTTCGCAAGATACTAATTCTCCTTTTTGGTTAATTATCAAGCCATTACTTCCAGGTTCATCACTGTACATCCCAATTCCAGTGTATCCCGAGGGTTTCAAAAATGTAGAGAGACCAGTACTTTCCTTCCATTGAAAGATGGTATTGGCGGGTACGTCCGAAAATAACAGATACCCCTCCTTTTTGATCCAAACAGGGCCTTCTGACCACTGGAAGCCACTGGCAAGTACCTCTATTTTGGAGTCTTTTGGTAATATAGCTTGTAGAGAAGGATCCAGATATATAGTTTCTCCAATCGTCGGATATACTTTTTGTGCCATACTGTAATTGCAAATTTGTAATAGTAAAAGAAGGATCAACCGTATTTTCATAGTCTTAATCGTTTAGAGCCTTTTTAAATTTTAATGATAGAATTGTTTATAGCTTATTTTTTGTGCGAACCAAGGCAAATTTTGTACGACGAACCGCCCTTTAAAATATAACGCAGGTAGAGCCAAAAAATAGCATTAACAAACTATTGGTTAATTTTTAAATAGGCTCTTACTGGGTATCCCTTTTAAAAAACCACGAGTAATAGTTTCTACTCGACAATCGTTTTTCAAATCGTCTAATTTTATTTATAATAAATCATAAAAGAACTATAACCTGCCAGCGTAATATGTTGGTCCTGAACCGTTGAACTGGCATGGCTTGAGTAAAGCAACTCCTCACATAATGCCATTTCTATGGGTATATTTTGAACTTCGGAAGTTAAATTGTTAACTATAAGTAACTGCCTATTTTCAAACACTCTAATATAACCTAGTATAGCGTCGATATTACTTTGATAGGGCATAATATGGTAGTTCAATAGGTTTCCCAGGATTTCATTTTCTTTTCTTATCTGGATGAGCTTTTTATAATGGTGAAAGAGAGAATCGGTGTCAAGCAATTGTTTTGACAGTGGTACTACCGTTTCAAAGGTTGAAAATTGGGGGTCAATCCATGTTGTTCTTTCGGAGTCATCTTTTTCTGAAGTCCAAAGAAATGGCTCCCGAATATGTGGATCTGGCTTCATACCTAACATACCAATTTCTTCACCATAATAAATATATGGCTGTCCGGGTAATGTCAATAAAATGGAAGCGGCTAATTTTAATTTTTCAGTATTACCAGCAAGTACACTTCCAATCCGGTCTTGATCATGGTTGGTAAGCATAATAGCATCGATGAAATTGGAGTTTTGTGCCCGGTATAAGTGGTATGCTTCAAGCAACCGATTTATTAGGTTTTCGTTTTTTTCGAACATCAGTATGCGTTGTAAAGCAAAGCTTAATTCGAAATTGAAAGTAGCGTTCACCCCTTGGTAGTAGGGGGCAATTTCGGTGGGTTCTGCCCAAATTTCACCCACTGTGAAGGTGTTTTCTCTAATATCTTCCACTGATTTTTTGAAAAATTTCCAAAATCCCACATTATGCTCCGCCTCCCAGATTGGAAATACATGGCGTGCCGCGTCTATCCTAAAACCATCAATTTGGATTTCATACAACCAGTAATGCATCATTTTTTGCAAATCCTCCCTCAGTGCCTCCGAATGAAAGTTTAAATCAGGCATTCCTTTATAAAACATGCCATAATATTTTTCATCGTCACCCATATTTTCGTGCCAAGGAAAAACTTCCTGCGAGTCCTCAGAGATACTTCTTTTAGCAATTCCGAGCTCATTGATTTCTGCATCGGTTTTCCACCAATAATAATTTCTAAACGAGTTTTCCTTACTCATGCTGGCTTCAATAAACCAAGGGTGAAGCGTACTGGTGTGGTTAATAATAAGATCCATCAAAATCTTAATACCTCTGGCATGTGCTTCTTTCACCAGTCTTTTCATGGTGTCTAAGCTTCCAAAGTCCAAGTCAATGCCGTAATAGTCAATCACATCGTACTTATGGTAACTGGGCGAAGGGTGGATGGGAGTTAGCCAAATAGCCTCAATTCCGAGATTTTGTAAATAATCCAGTTTTGAAACTATACCCAAAAGGTCCCCAACACCATCATCATTAGAATCGCAGAACGATCGGATGAATATTTCATAACAAATTTTGGGGAAAGGATTTGCTTCGTTAAATGTCATATTCTAGATATGCTAGGTTCAATACTTTTTTAAAGCTTGATAAACTAAATGGATCGGTAAGCCCATGATGGTATAGAAAGAACCTTCCATTTTTTGAATGGCTGTCATTCCAATCCACTCCTGTATACCATAGGCTCCGGCCTTGTCCAAGGGTTTAAAACGGTCAACATAATAATTAATTTCATCGTCTGTCAAATCCTTGAACTGCACTTGGGCTATGTCATAGGATGTATTTAATTCTTGGTTGTATAATAAGCTAAAAGCAGTTACTACTTGATGGGTTTTCCCAGAAAGTGATCGTAACATGGACTTTGCTTCGGGTAGGTCTTTAGGTTTCCCTAATATCGTATTATCTAAAATAACCACCGTATCTGCAGTTAAAATAACATGATCTTCGTATTTGCCTAGAAATGCTTTCGCTTTTTGTTCCGATATATAAGAAGCGACTTCGAAAGGTGGGGTGGTCACCGGAAAGGTTTCGTCTATGGTAATAATGTCAACCTTAAAATTATATCCTGCATTGGTAAGTAGCTCTTTACGTCTAGGTGAATTGGACGCAAGTATTAAAGGTTTTTTTAAACTATTCATCTATTAACTCTTTTTAGAGTCAATATAGTTTATAATTACTTAGTACCACTTGAAATGTTAATTTTATCGATTCAATCCGTAATGAATAGGGTATAAATTAATTAGTAATTTCAAAATAGGATCAAATTTTTATAAATGATAAATAATACAAAATCAGCTAGTTGTAATATGTTAAGTGAAGGTTTAACAGAAATTTTATTTCTTTTGGAACCATATTTCTTAAATTGTATGTTAGTACATTAAATGTTGATACATTTTAAATTTTTTACGAAATGTCAATAGAAAACGATATTAAACAAAAAGTATTCAGGAGTCCCTATCAAAAGTTAGCTATTAATTTAGTTTATACGAGTAATTGGTTGCTATATAATCAGTTAGAGGTATTTAGGGCTTATGATCTGACCTTACAACAGTACAATGTTTTGCGTATTTTACGAGGTCAAAAGGCAACACCCATCCGGGTAAGTGATATTGCGGACCGGATGATGGATAAAAGCTCCAACACCTCGCGATTGGTAGATAAGTTGCTTTTGAAGCAATATGCCGAACGTACATTATGTCCCAATGACAGGCGGGCCGTTGATGTTGTAATTACAGATGCTGGCTTAAAAGTTTTGGAGGCAATAGACCCCGCCGTAATTGAGTGGGAAAACTCTTTGGATGTAATTACACCAGAGGAAGCGGAACAAATAAGTAGGTTATTGGATAAACTTAGAAAATCAAATTAGCATAATTAACAACTCATAATAATCAATCTCAATTTTTTTTAATACAATGAAGTCAATCTCAAAATTCGCAGCGGCACTTGCCATCGGTTTATTATTTAATGGTAATGTATTTGCTGATAAAGTAGTAAAGAAATCAACTCTTAAAGTGAACACTGCCCAAAGTGAAATTATTTGGAATGCGAAAAAAGTAACTGGCGAGCATACCGGTACTATTGCTATGAAAGAGGGCGTAATTACCATGGACGGTACTAAATTGGTGGGCGGTAAATTCGTTGCCGATTTGACAAAAATGGTTTGTACAGACCTAACGGATAAAGAGTATAATGCCAAATTGATTGGTCATTTAAAATCTGATGATTTCTTTTCCGTTGAAAAGCATCCAACCGCAAATTTTGTGATGACAAAAGCAGTTGCAAAATCAGCAAATGAATACACGGTAACTGGTGATCTAACGATAAAAGGAATTACCAAACCGATTACTTTTCCGGTAACTGTTTCGGCTACTGCTAATGGAGCAACCGCCACTGGAAAATTGGTAATCGATCGTTCGAAATATGATATCAAATACAATTCTAAATCTTTTTTCGAAAATTTAGGAGATAAAATGATTCATGATGAATTTACGCTTGATGTAAAATTAGTAGCATCCAAGTAAGCGAATTATAAGCAATTAAAACGGTCGGTGGAGCATAGCTTGGCCGGCCGTTTTGGTATTACTCCAATACCATTTCGTATTTTGGAAAGTCGGGCAGATAGGTGACTTTTCCATTCCTAGCCTGGAAACAGAAATGATTTAAGCCATTGGTCACCGCTAAAAATTGCGGCTGAATCGTAAAATTATATCTTGCGATTTGTGAAAATGTACTATCTCGAATAGCAATATTAGGCGCTTTACATTCTACTAATAGAAAAGGGGAGCCATCTCGAGACAGGATAAGTATATCACTACGCTTTTGCATTTTATTGTATTTTAAACCAGTCTCGACGGCAAAAAGTGCTTTTGGGTATTGATATTGATTGATCAATAAATGGATAAAATGTTGTCGAACCCATTCTTCGGGCGTTAGAACAATGTATTTTTTTCGGATAATGTCATAAATAAATGGCTTATTATCCGTTTTTTTTAATTTATATTCGAAAGTTGGGAGGTTCAATTCTATCATCCTACGAAGATACCAACTCATTAACACAACACAATAAACTATATAATATATGACTACGAAAGAGCAAATCGTTGAGAATTGGTTGCCAAGGTATACTGGCACACCCATAAAAAGTTTCGGCAATTACATTTTGTTGACGAATTTTTTAAATTACGTTCACATGTTTGCGGAGAAATTTGACGTAGAAGTCCAAGGCATAGGAAAGGCCATGCAAACCGCCACAGCGAACGATATTACCATCATAAACTTTGGAATGGGTAGTCCTTTGGCCGCTACCATCATGGATTTATTGTCAGCAATTCAGCCCAAAGCGGTACTGTTTTTAGGGAAATGTGGTGGATTAAAGAAAACCCAAATTGGTGATTTGGTGCTACCTATTGCAGCTATTCGGGGAGAAGGTACTGGTGATGATTATATGCCTCCAGAAATCCCTGCCTTACCTTCATTTCGTTTGCAGAGTACCGTGTCTGCTAGTATTGCAAAACATGGTATGGATTACTGGACTGGTACCGTTTATACTACTAATAGACGTATTTGGGAACATGATGACACTTTTAAAGAGTATTTAAGGGAAATAAGGGCGATGGCAATAGATATGGAAACGGCAACGATTTTTATTGTAGGTTTTGCAAATTCCATTCCTCATGGTGCTCTGCTTTTAGTTTCCGATAATCCAATGGTTCCGGAAGGTGTAAAAACCGAAGAAAGTGATAAAAAAGTGACTGCCGATTATGTTCACAAACACTTGGATATTGGTATTGAAGCCCTTACAGAACTAGCACGGTCTGGAGAGTCGGTGAAGCATTTACGTTTTGAAAGTTAATGAAGTATGGTAACCGTTAATAGATTTAGGAAGATCGCTTTGAATTTTCCAGAAGCTGTTGAATTACCCCATTTTGAAAAAACTTCATTTAGGGTTAACAAAAAAATATTTGCAACCCTTGATGTATTGGCTGGTACCGCTACTGTGAAATTGGATGAAAATAATCAGGATCTATTTGCTAGGTACCATGGAAACTGCGTAACACCAGTGCCAAATAAATGGGGGAAACAAGGTTGGACCATAATTAATCTCGAATGGATAACAGAGGAGATGTTGATGGATATATTACAAATAGTGTTTTGTGAAGTGGCACCAAAGCGTTTACAGAATGGAATTGTAAGATTGAAATAATTTCAATAAGAAAAATGACGGCCCATTCGGAACCGTCATTTTTCTTTTAGTGCATGAGGTATTAATAGCTGTCATTTTGTACCAAATACCCAGGTAAGTTGGAAGCACCATCAATGGCGGTTTGCGGAATAGGGAAAATTCTTTTCTTCACATCCGCATTCGTCTTTTCAGTCCATGTTTTTTCGTATTTCCCAAAACGAATCATGTCTGTTCTACGAAGCATCTCCCAGTAAAACTCGAAACCTCGTTCTCTGAAAAGAAGATCTAGATTCATTTCTTTTAGTGCAGGTGGTGGAGTAGTGGCGGTACGTGCTGCTCTTACCAAATTTACATCTGCCAACGCAGCGGCGGCATCTCCATTTTTTCTTAGCTTAGCTTCAGCTCTCATTAGGTAAATATCTGCTAAACGGATAATAGATAAATCCGCTTCGCCCTTATTACGCCCGCTATCTGAAACTCTGCTAAATTCATATTTTTCCACCCGGAAACCGGAGCTATAGCCACTTCCTGCGGTAGTAAAGTCAATTTTTTCCGTGAATATTACCGGCAAATCCCCACGGTTTCGACTTAAATTCGTAAGTTTTCCGACTTTTAGTTTTCCGTCAGGACATCTCAGAAAAACACCATTAACACGTATTGCTCCATATTGTTGGCCACGCATGATACCACGGTTAATTTTATAGTCTTTGTCTAACAAACAGGTATCTGCGCTGTTGGTATAGACAGACATATTTTGTTGGTGAAAACGGGGATCTCTTTTTGGGTCTTCGGTCCCGTAGGCTTGTACCCAACTTTGATAGAAATCGGAAGTGATACCTGGTCCATCAGTTCCATTTGCTGCGGGAAATTGCGCTAAGGGGAATTGGTCTCCGGAAAGTGAGAAGTAGGACATACGGTTGTGCCCATTAAGGTCTGGACGCTGGTCCACCGCAAAAATTAATTCGCTATTGTTATGGTTGTCATTTCCAAAAACAGCAAAATAATCGGGCGAAAGCTTATATTCCCCTGAGTTTATTATTTTGTCACAATATTCAATCACTTTATCCATATCGGAACTGGCAAAATTGGTAGTAGCAGCATAAATATCACGGTAGACAGATGCATTAATATAGAGCCTTGCTAATAAACCTTGGGCTGCTGCTTTGGATATTCTACCCGATCCAGTGACTGTTTTATTTTGAAGTTTAGGTTCTACAGCCAATAGTTCTTTTTCAATATATGCTACCGCTTCTGCTCCTCTGATAATTTGCGAAGTAGTACCTGGATCTTCTTTTACGAAAACAATGCCAAATAAATCGAGTGTTAGCATGGAATAATAAGCTCGAAGAGCTCGTGCTTCTGCCAAATAAGTGGCCGCATTAGGATCTTTGGAATCTGTAAGAGTAGCAATCGCGGTAATACATCGAGATATACTTTGAACCAAATCATTCCAGGTATTTCGAATATTGGGATCCGTACTGGTATAATTATGCGCATGCATCGCCAAGTAAATCCCGTTGTCGCCCCAGTCTGTACCACCACGATAGGGTAAAATGGCTTCATCCGTACTTATTTCCTGCAAAGCAAAATAGCGCGTGTGCTGAAACATTTGAGGAAGCAAAGCATAGCTGGGTGCAATCGCACCAAGTACAGTTTCTTCGGCACTTAAAGTGGCACTAAGGGTTTCATCGAGTACCTGTTCTTTAAGGTCTGTACAGGCATTTGTCATGAACAACATACCTGCAAGTGTAATTATTATAGGAAGTTTATTTTTCATTTTTTAGAGAATTAGAAGACAATGTTAATACCAAATATGATCGATTTTGCTTTTGGATAGCTCAGGTAATCAATTCCGTAGGAGGTGATTCCATTGATAGACCGGTCATTATTTACTTCTGGATCATATCCCTTGTATTTGGTAATCAAAAACAGGTTTTGTCCAGTTACAGAAAGTCGGACGGATTTTACCCATTGGTCAATACCCAATGCGGATGTGTTAAGGTTATATCCCAGCGCCAAGTTATTTAGTCTGAAATAGGCGCCATCTTTTAGGTATCTCGACGAAACTGGAGCCGAATTATTCACTGACTCAGCCGCTTCTGAAATAGCTTCCGGTGTTACATTGATTCCTTTGGACAGGCGAAGTTTGTAAAAATTGGAGTTGGAGGTATTGTCATACACTTTATTGCCTGCCACACCATTGAAATTCGCCGCTAAGTCAAAGCCCTTGAAAGATAGATTGGTATTGAAATTGTACATTCTCGAAGGCAGTGCAGTACCCAGGGCTACACGG
>CAXBLH010000058.1:0-18541 GCA_963976315.1 uncultured Dyadobacter sp. | reverse complement strand
GAGATTTTAAACAAGCAAAATTTTATTTTGTCAGTTCTCTTTTTGAGACAACCTCATCACCTGCATCATTATGACTATTTGAATTTTAAGGCCTACGAGTGGGTAAGTAGATGATAAAGTTTTTTTCCAGTAAGCATTTTGACTCAGTCCAGTAGCAACAACGGGTATCTATCTTTTCAAATGGTAAAAGTGACCATCCTCTGCTCCTATCAACAAATCCCAAACACCATTTTTATCCCAGTCAACCGGAGTTGGACTGGTGCTATGCCCCGCTAATTTTATATCTGAAAGTATGACAGGATTTTTAAATTGAAATTTGCCAGCATTATTTTTGGAGGTGATATTCTCGTAAAAATCGGCGCTTTTACTATTCATAATTAAGTCCAAATCGCCGTCGTTATCCCAATCCACAAAGGTAATTTTCTTTCGGCCGCTGCTTCCATTCACCTTTTCATTAAGTCTCAGTAAATCGGTGCCATTTTCCTGATAAAAAATTCTTTGACCTGGTTTCAACACCATTTTACCATTTTGGTTGATTCTTTCAAAAAATGCCAGATAACCTTCATGATCAAGCATCACTAGGTCCATTAGCTTGTCATTATTCCAATCAATCGCATAGGGTGTTGTCCGCCATTGGGTCGATAGCTCTGTTGCGGCAGGGTCCCACCAGTTCCACAAAGGTTTTGGCGGAGTATTTCCTGCCCAATCCACAACCACAGGTTTTGGTTTGGTAAGTTTGGGCTTGCCCTTGGATCCCACATTTTGAAGCCATTCTACTTTGCCCCAAATCGAATTAACGATCAAATCTTTCAATCCATCACCATTCCAATCCGCTACCGACAAGGTAGTATATCCCCATTTTGCCTCTGCGGGCCCTTGAATAGAACCATTATCACCAGCTTGATATCTTATTACTTTACCGTCCGCTTTTAATAAAACGGGAGGTGCAAAATTAGGATTTTCACCGCCCCCCTTATTTTCAATCAATGAAAAATAACCAGCCGAATTCCCCGCAATTATATCTTCGTCACCGTCATCATCCCAGTCAACACTATAGGGCGTTACCAAGGCACCAAATTTTACGTATCCGGGTTTTTGTTTAAAATAAACTGGAGATTCGAATTGTGGTATTCCTTTCTTCAATTTTCCAGTATTTCTGATAAACGCAACACGGCCGTCTTCATCTCCCACGATCAGATCAACGGCTCCATCTTTATCCCAATCGATAGAAACAGGAATAATCATTTCCAAATCCATTTTTATGATGCCACTTTTATTAGACAACACTTTCCCTTTGGCATATTCCGGACTGGTTTTGGAGCCTATATTTTCAAAATAAGTAAGCTTATCCAAAAACTCTCCGCATACCAAATCCAAGTCGCCATCGCCATCATAATCTGCAAAGTTTGGGGTAGGCGCACCATATACATCTAATACTTCTCCCCCAGCTTTTATTCTACCTTTATTGAGGTATTTCCCGTTTTGGTTTTCGATAAGATAAACATAGCCATGCAAAGGCCCGTTTGTCCAAACACCCTTATCATTAAATGCATTGTCCCAACCATAATCCAGCCAATCATCAATACCTGCAACCAAGTCATGATCCCCGTCACCGTCGTAATCAACCATTTTCCAGTTAATGAACCGCGGTTTCTTTTTAAAATCACTTTGTAAGGAGTCCGACGAAAACAAAGGTGCGGTTGGCTTAGCAGAACCCACAGTCAAATCTGTAAGCTCAGCTCCTTGATCTAAAATTCTTGGCTTACCATTCACATAAGAAATTTGCGGATGACGTAAAGCAGGGCCAAGCTTCACCGGTCTTTCAAATATTGGCATGACACCACCCGTTTTATTTTCAAAAAAGTACAAACCGTTAAATGGCACATCGGGACAGGAAACCAACAGATCCAAATCTCCATCACCATCATAGTCCATAGGTAAGGGCCAAGCCCACAAACCAACGCCTAAAAAGGTAGCCTGATTGGGATCTTGATATTCCAGTCTCACTAAATTACTTTCCGTTACAACAGCCTCTGGAATGGGTTTTGGTTGAAACAAAGAAGAAAATAAGATAAAGATATTGCTAAAAAAAGTCGTCATATAGCTGGTTTGCAAATGTTATAATTACTGATTTTTACGACCTATTCAATACTGTTTTCTTCCTTAGACTGAAATGTCCATCCCAAAAAATTAAATTTTAATAGATTGGACTCTGATGCCACCGATAACAAAAGTCAACATACCAAATCATTCGTAAAACGTCTATTGATACTACGGTAATCAAAATAAAATGGGCTAGGAAAGTCTAGTAATAAACTACTTTTCCTAGCCCACTAACACCGAATTTTGTACGGGGTTACATTTGATTTTATCACCACTTTTTTAGTATTGCTTTCGGCTTTAGGCCGTCAAATTTAATAGGCACACGATTTTCGAGCAGATATCAAATTTCTATTTTTTGTAAAAAGCTCCCCTAAAAAACCAGTCGAGATATTGTTAATTAATTTCATTTAATCAATTCTGGTGTAATCATACTTTCGGTGGAGTGCCTAGGCAATTTGAACACGTCTCCGTCGCGATTGGTAATATATAAGGTAGACTCTGATGGTTTTCTACCATGACCGTCCGCCCAAATTCCATAAAAATCGGGTTTCGCAAACCGTGGCATTCGAACATAAGTATGGTTCATGGTGCTGTTTTTGGTCATCTGCTTTGCCAGCGCCCAGCTTTTACCGCCATTCTTACTTTCCCACATGGCCACCTCTCCGCCTGGATTATAAGCTTGTGGCCCATCAATGGTCGGACCAATTACTTTGATTCGCTTATCCGTCTCCATAAAAATAGACCCCATGTCATAATTACTATCAGAGGTAGTGATAATACTTGAACTCCATTTGTTTTTTTGATGGCGGTATAGCGTCCAGTTCCTTGGACTATTGTCTGGCCCTGCTTCAAAGCCTTTACTGGAAACCACCAAAATGGCGGGTTTCAATTGACTATCAAAAGTAATATCCAACAAATAGCAGTTTAGTTTTTCACTGGCATAATCATGCACCACCGCCAGGTTTTTTGAGTTTGTTAGAGGAAGTGAAGCTTTTTCTCCATCAATATTTTGCCAAGTTTCGCCAAAATCTGAGGTTTCCAAGTATTGCAAATTGGTTCTATAATTTAATCCTTTGCCATCTGGATGGTAATCAAAAGCAACACCCACCTTTCCATTAGATTCCGCACTTACTTGGTAATGACCCGTCTGAATATGGGCTAACACTTTCCATTCATTCCATCGCTGCCCGTCCTTGCTGGTATTAAACCCAATAACACGGTGGCCTGCTTTGTTATACTTCGTAAAAAGTGCGATAAACCCTTTGCCTTTGATAGGATACACCTGAAAATATGAAAAGTTATTAAAAGGCTTTTCTTCGCCATCCACTATTTCTGTGGCATTTACGGTCTCAAAATCGGAGATGTCATAAGGCTTTTTACTTTTGTGAATGTAGGAAGGCCGAGCAGTTCCGTGAGAGGTAGAAAATATCCAAATATACCCAGCATCATCAATAGATATTACTGGATTATCATGTGCATCATTGGTTTTCTTATCGAGCAACGTCAATGGATTCGCTACCTTACCTGTAGCATGGTCAAAGTAGGAAACGTTATGTAACAAAGTAGAATTTTGATCGTCGGTACCTCCAAAGCAAAAGAACGTTTTATTCACTTTGGGGGCATAAATTGCAAATGGCCTATGGTTGGCTGGATATACGGCTAACCCTCCACTATATTTATATACATATTCGTCATTAGAAGGTTGGTTCATATACCATATTCCTTTGAAGCCATTGGCTGGTTTCATGAGAATCTCAGCATTGGCAAATCGACTGTCTGGATGCACTTCTTTGGCTTTAACCTGTGCCTCAGACTGGTGTGTTGCCCAGCACACGCAGGCTCCCAATAAAATACCCCGAAATATATTTTTCATCACTACTATTTCAATTTTAATGGTTTTTCCCAATCATTTTTCATTTCATATGGTAACTTCCACGTGTTACCTTTGCTATCTCCAAAGTACAAACTGGATTGACTGATCTTGTCAGGATTGCCATCTGCCCAGAAATAATAAAACGGGTCTTTACCATCAACCACCTTACGAATATAATTATGGTTTAGAGGACTATCATGCGTAATCTGTTTGCTCCGTTTCCAGGTTTTACCTTTGTCGGTACTGGTCCACATCACCACTTCACCGCCTCCACCCCACTTTTGCGGGCTGTTTTCTGTGGGAGCCACCACTGTCCATGTTTTACCTTTTACAAAAAGACTCCCCATGTCATAATTATGATCGGAAGTAGTGACTTTATGATCCACCCATTCTTGACCATTATAATAGAGAATAGACCAATCTTTCAAACCATTTTTCGGGCCAGGCTGATGACCCGTACCTGACACATACAATGCAATGGGGTTACCCTTTTCGTCAAAGTTAACATCCTTCATATACACATTTTTCCCTTGACTAAAATACTCACGTAGCAGTGACGGAGATTCCATTTCTGTCAGAGGTAGCTGTAATGGTTTACCTTCTACGGTTGTCCAGGTTTTACCAAAATCCGTGGTTTGTACATAATGGATATTCGTTCTTTTATCTACGTCACCATTAGGATGCCAGTTAAAAAAGGTAACAACCTTCCCTTCATATTGCCCACTGGCCTGATAATGTCCACTATTTTTATCACCCGGACGCTTTATACCTGCCAATTTTTGATCTTCACTCCATGTTTTACCGTCGGCACTGGTTTCAAAATATAACTCCCGCACCCCGGTATATTTGGTAAATAGATGCAGGAACCCTTTCCCAGAAATGTATTTAGGTTGTGGGTAAGTCATTTCTTCCTCCCTGATTTGTTCAAAACCATCGGTGCTATACGGTTTCAAGCTTTTATACTTAAATCCCGGTCGGGTTTTCCCCCGTCCACTTACAAAAACCCATAGATACCCCTCATCGTCCATCGCCAAACTCGGATTATCATGTGGGTCATCCACACCCTTTTTGTCATACACCACCACTGGCTTAGATACCATTTTGGTCGCATGGTCGTAGCTTCCGATCATACAAAGGAGGTACCTTTCCGTTGCGCCCGTTGTTCCGCCATACACAAAAAAGGTTTTATTGACCTTGGGCGCATAAATTGATAACGGAACGTGCTTGGCTGTATAAGTACCCAAGCCACCCGAATACTTATCGCCATATTCCGAAAACTGGCCCAGGGTAAACCATATCCCCTTATAACCGTCTATTTTGCGAATGGCTGGACTCGTGTTGTTAGTAACGTTTTGGGCATGACATTGACATAAAACCAATGCCATAAATATTCCAAAAGCGCTTATCTTTTGCATTAATTTGATCACGTTATTCTTAATTTTTATCATAATACTGGATTCAGGAAATCAAAAGTTAAAAGTTTATAAATTTCAATTCCCTGAATTGGTTATTGGTTGAATTTCTTAATCGTTTTTAATCGTAACCTTCGTTTTGGCCTAGGCCTGGTGTTGCATCCAAAGCGGTTTGTGGTATAGGAAACATAGCATTATGAGGCTGTATTGACCTATCAATTAAGTAATAAAACGCAGGTTCATTCATACTATACTTTTTGGTTCTTTGGTACCATAAACCGAGCCTATTTAGGGTAATCCGTCTTGGTTCTTCAATGATAAGCTCACGAGCGCGCTCATCCAAAATATAGGAAATATTGACTTCGGCAGGAGTAACTGGCTTCGCTTGGGCACGATTCCTTACTTTGTTAATATCCTGCGCAGCAGCCTCCAAATTACCTTTCATCATATATGCTTCAGCCCTTAGTAAATATGTTTCAGAGAGACGGTACACAATAAACTTATAGTCCGGTGTGGAACTACTATTGATACTCGTAATCACCCCTTCTCCTTTTCTTACCATAGGATATATAAACTGGATCGTATCAATAAGTCCTTTGGCTTTGGTATCTACCTTTTGCCCATATAAGGCATTCGATTTGTTATTATAATACCAATCACGTTTGATATTCCAAGGAGAGTTTCGCATATCATTTTTAAATTCACCCGCCCAAATATCATAATTAAAATAATTGGTAGTTCGAACATATCCCACGGGCCTGCCACCCAGTGAATCGGCCAATGTCATGCCCTGTTTTCCATTTGGGGCGATCAAATTCGCATAGTATGGCCCCCAGGTCCGCGACAAGCTGGCACCATCGGCTCCGCCAGGAACCAGATTAGCAGTTTGCATTACCCAAATACTCTCCATATTGCCACCGCTTCTGTTCGCATTATTCTCCCAAAAAATATCCGAATAAACATCGCCACCTCCTGCTGGAAAATGACCATCATGCGTAGGATCATTCCCAAAACGTTGGGTCATTAATCGGTAGTAACCGGAGTCAATTATTCTTGAAGTGGCCTCTATCGCTTTATCAGGAAGTTCCAGTTGCAGGTACAAAGTGGCCAGAAGCATATCCGCCGCCGCTTGGGTTAACTGCCCTTCGATGATCTGTCCGGGGTTCGCTGGCAAATTTTGGGAAGCAAATTCTAAGTCTTCTTTCACAAATGCCAAAATCTCTGCCTTTGGTGATCTTGTAAATTCAAATTGTGGTGTTAAAATTTCTTTCGTAATAAGAGGAACATCACCGTACAAATTCAAAAGGGTATAATAGGCATACGCCCTAAAAAACCGAACTTGGGCTATAATACCATTTTTCTCTGCATCATTTTTCCAAGGGACCGAAGGCAGTGCCGCTCGTTCTATGATGGTATTGGCTCTTGGAATTAACGTTTGATAGGCTTTATTCCAAAAATAACGGGACGCTTCATGGGTAGAATTAAACAAACTAAAATCCACCATTAAATAAGGACGGTGCTTCTGCCCCACTGTGGCTACGTCGGTACCTATTCTGAGGTACTCCCGATACGGGTAGCCCCCATTATCGGAGCCATTGTCGTTAAAGATAAAATTTCGTGCATCCGCATATAAGGTATTTACCGCCAATTGAAAGGTTTTGGCATCGGTAAAAGCATTTTCAACGCTAAAAAAATCCTTGGGCTTTTCACTGAGAATATCCGGATTACAGGCATTACCTATCAGTAATAGCGCCAGTATAACTAGTCCGCTTTTTATTTTATATAAGTATTTAGTAAACATATCGATTGCTGTTTTTTAGGATTATAAACCAATATTAATTCCGGCAGTCACAGATTTCATGGTAGGATATTGACCACGTCCAGAACCGGTTGTTTCAGGATCCCAGCCTCCCCATTTGGTGAAAAGAACAGGATTCTTGGCACTCACATATACTTGCAAACGTGTCAGTTTCAAACTTTCCAATATGTTTTTAGTAAAATCATAGGATAAAGACACATCCTGTATGCGCAGATACGTGGTACTTTGTAGCCAATTTATACCAAATGAGTTTTGGTAATCCATGGAGCTAAACTCGGTACTGGGGTTTTCTGGTGTCCACCAATTGATATATTTATCACGTACACGGTAAGTAAAACTGGAAGCTGGGTTATAAATTGCAGCGTTATTCCTCATTCCACCCACCGAACCACTCAACTGAGCGTAAAGTGTAATGCCCTTATATTTAAGGCTAGTATTAATACCATAGTTGAATTTTGGAACATTATAACCAATAATTGACCTGTCAGCATCCGGGGTAATTTTCCCGTCTTGGTTAAAATCTTTCAGCTTAAAGTCACCTGCACGGAAACCCGCCGGAATTTCATCATCTATCTGCCAAACACCTTCTACCTTGTAATTGTAATAGGCACCAACCGATTTATTTATAAACCAGCCATTGCTGATATCATCCAGTTCATTCCCAGCGGCATCTTTATTGCCATATAGCTTGGTAATTTTATTTACATTCCTTGTAAAATTAGCCGAAGTAAGCCATTCAAAATCACCTTTACGAATGTTTACCGTATTGACCACAATCTCAACTCCTTTGTTATTAACGGCTCCCAAGTTGGACAATATACTGCCAAATCCATTCAGAGTTGGAATCGTCCTCGATACCAGTAAGTCTTTGGTATCCGAGTTGTAAAAATTCAGGTTCCCAGAAATTCTATTTTTTAGAAGTTCAAAATCAATACCAAGGTTGGCGGCATAGGTACTCTCCCATTTCAAATTCGGATTCCCCATGGATGTTTTGGTAATTCCATAAGCAGTATTTCCTCCTAAAAGATAATTATACCCCGTAGATGGCTCTATTCTGCTCAGCGATTGGTACCGGTTTATACCTTGATTTCCATTCACACCATAGGAGAAACGCACTTTCAAGAAATCTATCACCTCATGCTTGTTCAGAAAAGATTCATCGGAAATAACCCAACCCAAGGCCATGGAGGGGAAAAAAGCGAATTTATTATTCTCACTAAAAACCGAAGCACCATCACGACGACCCGTAAGGGTTAACAAATAGCGATCTTTGAATTTGTAGTTAATTCTTGCCATCATCGCAATCGCTCGGTAGTCGGAATAGGAAGAATTTGATATCTGATTTTCACCCAAACTCAAACTGTAATAGGTCAAAACATCCGTAGGAAAGGTATTAGCACTGGCTACTACAGTATTTTCAAAAGCATAATTATAGTTGTAAAGAAACGTAGCGTCTATGTTATGGTCTTTTCCAAAACTATGGTTGTATTTAACCAAATTTTCGAGGTACATGTCCTGAGACTCAGATTTCATGTCACTTGCACTAGAAACCCTATTCAATCCACCAGCATTAAAAGCGGGGGTGAAGTTAAACTGTGTTTGACTAATTATATTATTCGAATAAGTAAAACGATAGGACAAGCCTGGAATCTGTGGTACATTGATTTCTCCATAAAATATCCCAAAAAGATCATTTCGCTTGTTCGACAGTTTGTTAAGGGTTGGCAACAAAGGATTTCCCGCAATACCATCGGTCATTGGAACTGGGTTTAGAATCGTTTGCGCTTCATCCAGATACCAAGTAGCAAAAGGGCTTAAATGAAATGCGGAGGAAAGACTTGCAGGAGAATTGGATACATCCACGAATGCAAAAGACGAATTGGTACCAAACTTCAACCAATCTGTAACCTGAGTTTCTAGGTTCAGACGTAAAGAAGCACGTTTAAATTGGTCACCCATTACCTTACCTTGCTGGTCTGTCCAGCTACCGGCAACATAATAACTCGTCCGATCCGTTTTGGCACCAATATTCAGGTTGTAGCTTTGAATGGGAGCAGGTTGCGATATTTTTTTAATGGCATCTGTTGTAAAACCATTTTCATAATTAGCTATTTCAGCGGTATTAAGGTACTGCGCAGGATTGGCCAAATTGGGTTCTGGAGCCACCCCACGATACGCCAATGTTTTTTGATAGTTCAATTTCTTCTGTACGTATTGTTCGGGTGTTTCCAAATCCATGGACATCAGAAAACCCTGGGTACCTGCATAGCTGTTAAACTGAATAGTAGGTTTTTCCGTACTGCCCTTTTTAGTGGTGATCAAAATCACCCCATTCGCTGCCTTTGCCCCAAAAATGGCCGCAGAACTCGCATCTTTTAAAACATCTATGGAGGCAATATCATTTGGATTTAGATTCCCCAACTGACCCGCATATATGATTCCGTCAACAACTATAAGTGCATTGTTATTTGCAGTTAATGAATTTTGTCCACGTATAGAAATAGAACTTCCCGAACCAGCATTTCCACCAGCCGTAATACTCACTCCGGGAACAGTACCCCGTAAAGCCTGAATAACGTTGGTGTTGGGCAGGGTTTCATTTTTGGTATTATCAATACTCGAAACTGCCCCAGTAAGATCCCGCTTTTTCTGAGTACCATATCCAATAACCACCACTTCTTCCAAAGATTTGTTATCAACCGTCAGAGAAATATTAATCTCAGCACGGTTTCCTACTTCTTCTTCCCGGCTAACGTATCCAACATACGAGAACACTAAAACCGACTGTTTATCAATCACCGTGATTTTGAAATTTCCGTTTACATCACTCGTTGTGCCTTGCTGCGTTCCTTTTATCAGGATACTTACTCCAGGCAAGCCTTCACCGCGATCATCCGTCACCTTACCGGCTACGTTATACTCATTGGCTTGCTCTATTTTTTCAGCACCACTCTTAGGAATTTCTCTAGAAGGCAACATGGCTTTGGTAAGGATAATATACTTTCCTGAAACTTCATAATTAATATGGAGCGGCTTCAAAAGACGATCTAATACATTTGATAATGGTTCTTTAAGCGCCATCAAACTCACTTTTTCGTCTGTACTAATGACCATAGGCTCATAACTGAACTTAACTTTGGCTGTTTTCTCCAGTTGTAACAGAATTGATTTCACTTCTTGATTTCGTAATTCCAACGAAACAGGCCTTGTAAGCATTTCCTGAGCATGGCTATCCTTGGCAATACTGATTCCGAAGCTCAGCATGATCCAAATAAGATGGAAACCAGAAAATTTAAGCATGGACACTATAATTTTTAGAGGCAATCGATGTTTTTGCATACCTTTGAATGTTTTGTAATGAGCAATAAATGTGAACGTGCAAGACCTATTCCCTCTTCTTTGGACAGATATACAGGGAATAAGCTTTTAAGTCAGTAATGGTGGTACATTACTGACTTTTTTGGTAAGCTACTTTAAATCATATACTTATAAATTAATTGTTTAGGAATAGTCACTATTTTTTCTTTTCAATTATTATCTTGGCATCCACAATTTGATAGCGCATGCCCATGGTATTACAAATCACTGCTAATTTTTCGTAGAGCGTTTCATCTCCAAGACTTACCGTCAACGACCGGTTTGTTACCAAATCTGGATCATAAATAATATCCACACCATAGGCTGTTTCTAGCACGGCAAAAACCTTTTTAAGGGGTTCATTGTCAAAATCAAAAACTGTATTCTGGCTATTTTTTAATATTCCTGGTTTTTCTACCAACGTTTTATTGAACTGCTCTTGGTCTCTGGTGAATTCTGCACGTTGGTTTGCCGTAAGTATGATACCAGGTGGTGTTTTATTTTCTCGGCTTTCTTCAAATACTTTTTTTGCAAATACCGATACTTTTCCAGTAGCAACCGAAACAATGACTTTGGGGGCGTTTTGAAAGGCACTAATTCGAAAGCTGGTTCCCAAGACCTTGGTTACGGTTTCATTGGCATAAATTAAAAAAGGCTGGTCAGGATTTTTTTGTACTTCGAAGAAAGCCTCTCCACTTAGTTGGACGATTCGTTCATTGGAATCAAAGTTTTTAGGATATTTCAGGCGGCTGTTTTGCGACAACCGCACAATACTACCATCACTTAAATGAATGTTTATTATTTTATTGGTTCTATTAATTTCCTCAATTAATCCTGAAGGATTCTCCTCCACAGTTGCATAACGAGGGTTTTGATTCGACAAACCGTGAGGGCTTAACAAAAACCATACTCCCAGAGACACCAATAGAACAGCAAATGAAGCCGCAACTTTCCAAGTCGAGAAACTTTGCCACCAGGGCGTACGCTTAGGCTGAATCCTCTCCTGAACATTTTGCCAAACATCCTGCATCATTCCAGTATTGGGGTTTTGAAACTCGCCATTTCGCAAGGCCAGCACAAGACCCCTTGCCGCAAGTACTTTATCCGTTTGCTCAGGGTAAGTAGTCAAATAGCCTTCCCAAAATGAATTCTGAGGAGAAGTTTCACCCATCACCCATTTTTGAAATGTCTCGTCGAAGGCAAAATCTTCTATATCAAATTTCGAATAGTCCCGATTCATTGGATAAAATATTAATTGATATACCCAAGTGTAAGAAACCCCGAATTTTAATCCATTTTATTATGATTATTTTTCTATTAAATATAAAATATTTGAAAAATAGCGGGTAATAAGCTGGAAAGGCGCATAAGTCCTCGCAAAGATTTGAGCGCAGTATATATAAATTTACAGGCCGACTGGTAATTTACTCCCATTATTTGAGCGACTTCTTCATTACTAAAATCTTGAAAATAACGGAGATGCAACGCTTCCTTTTGGCGTTTAGGCAACTGGTCGATGGCAATTTGCAGTTGCTTGGAATAGTTATCGTCTGTTTCTTTTTTTAAGATTTCATGCTCATAACTATCTTCGGAAATGGAGTTAAAGGTATCGTCCAAACTTTGAACATGGTGGTTTTGAAGATGCCGGACTACTTTATACCGAAGCGATTTAAGAAGGTAGAATTGAATAGAATTAACATGAGTAATATTGGCACGAGACTCCCAAAGCTCGACGAATAGGTCCTGAATACAATCCTGAACGACATTGCTGTCCGCAGTAATTTTGAAACCATAGCTTAGCAGCTTAGGAAAGTTTTGCTGGTATATATGTTCAAAAGCCATAGAATCCCCACCTTTAAAGGCACGCCACAGCGCACCCTCGTCCATCCATTTTTCTGTGTAAGTATCGAGCCCGTTCATAACTATTGAGTAATCATATTGCAACGTAAAGGATCGCAATAATACAATATTACTGGTAGAAATGGGATTTTATAATGAACTTATTGTTTCTTTCATCAGCCCTTAACCCCAGCTGCTCATAACAGGATGGGCTAAAAAATTCCCTAGGAGCCAGATAGGGCACCTTGATTAACCTCCGGAATTAATTCAATAACGCTATTGGTTCGACTGCGCCGCAGTCGGGAAAAACACTTCTTTCAAGATGTTCTATAAACGTTAGATGCCGAGGGCACCCATTTGAAACGAATCCAATTATTCGACGATTTTATAATTGAAATCCTCACTAACATTATCCCAGCGGGATAATACGTTTATAGAAAAATCAACTATGATCAACACATCCCGATGCCGTAGGTATCGTACAACATGGTCGATTTAAAATTTGATCAATGTCCGTAATATCAATGGAATATGTAATGTTTAATATTTATATCAAACCAAAAATGTTATGTTCGTCTGCGCCGCAGTCAGGAAAACACCTCTTTCAAGATATTCTATAAACGTTTGATGCCGAGGGCACCCACTTGAAACGAATCCAATTATTCGACGATATTATAATTGAAATCCTCACTAACGTTATCCCAGCGGGATAATACGTTTATAGAAAAATCAACTATGATCAACACATCCCGATGCCGTAGGTATCGTACAACATGGTCGATTTAAAATTTGATCAATGTCCGTAATATCAATGGAATATGTAATGTTTAATATTTATATATCAATCCGAAAATGTTATGTTCGACTGCGCCGCAGTCGGGAAAAATACCTCTTTCAAGATGTTCTATAAACGTTTGATGCCGAGGGCACCCATTTGAAACGAATCCAATTATTCGACGATATTATAATTGAACTCCTCATTAACGTTATCCCAGCGGGATAATACGTTTATAGAAAAATCAACCTAGATCAACACATCCCGATGCCGTAGGTATCGTACAAAATGGTCGATTTAAGTTTTGATCAAAGTCCGTAATATTAGTGGAATATCATATGTTTAATATTTTTATCAAACCGAAAATGTTATGTTCGTCTCCGCCGCAGTCGGAAAAAATACCTCTTTCAAGATGTTATATAAACGTTTGATGCCGAGGGCATCTTTTTCAAACAACGAAATTATCGGATAATTTTTAATCAAATTCAATTGCAACCTTATCCCAGCGGGATAATACGTTTATAGAAAAATCAACTAAAATCAACGCATCAAGATGCCGTAGGTACCGTACAATTCATTTAATTTTTGATCACACATAAACCATAATTAATGGATGATTTTTTTTCAATTCATTTGCAAATACCACGGGCCGTGGTTCGACTCCAGCGCGATCTAACCTTCACCACATCCGACAAACACCCATCACTCCACTCTAAAAACCTACTTCAAACCCATCACCGCCTCATATGCTTTTTTAGGATTATAGGCTCTATCAAAAAGTAATGGATAATTGGTTCTGCCTTTTACAGGCCAATTGTTTAGCCAAGTATGGCCATCGTTAACGCCCCAAAAGGTAACCCGACTGATTTTATCGCGGTGTCTGAGAAAAATCTTAAAAATAGCTTCGTAACGATTCGCCAATGCCGTCTGAATAGAATCGGGAAGTGTCTCCTGGTATGGGTTCAACGTAGGATCGGTTCTGAAATTTTGATTGACGTCGGCTCCATTTAGTTTATTCGGATTTGGCAAAACCGATATATCGAGTTCCGTTATAGCCACTTTTACACCTAACTCCGAAAATGCGATGATGGCGTCTTCAATGTCTTTTAAATTATTGTTCTTCAAACCCCAATGACCTTGAATACCTACACCGTCAATTTTGATACCACTGGCTTGCAGTTTTTTTACAATGGCTATTGCCCCAGCCCGTTTAACAGGACGCTCGATGCCATAGTCGTTATAATAGAGTGCCACACTAGGATCAGCCTTGGCGGCTAACTCAAACGCATCATTGATATAGTCTGGACCCAAAAGTCTGTAAAAAATAGATTCCCGCATGGTTCCGTCCTCATTAAGGGCTTCGTTTACAACGTCCCAACTGTTGATTTTACCCGCATACCTACTCACTACGGTTTGGATGTGATCGGTCATAAAAGAACGCAGAGAGTCCTTATTTTGAATTTTATTAACAAAGCCAGGAAGTTGAGAATGCCATACCAAGGTATGTCCTACGATATACATTTTGTTTTTTTGTCCAAATTCCACAAAGCGATCCGCAGGCCCAAAATTGTAACGGTTAAAGTCCGGATGAATATGCATGGATTTCATGATATTCTCGGGCGTAATTGCATTGAATTCCTTTTTTACCAATTGATTGGCTTGCTCATTTTTTTCAAAGATGTGATCCAATCCCAGAGCCGTTCCAATCAAAAAATCGTTGTTATATGCCGATTTCAAAGAACAATCAACAGCCTGACTGTGAGCACTATAAAAGCACGTAACTAAAAATACAATGATAAATAGCCTTCCCATTTTTAAAATTTTATTGATTAATAAATTACTATTTAACAGCCGTTATTTCATTAGATTTTCCGGCGTAAACATGCTCAGATCCTATTCTTTATACCAATGCAGCTCCATTTTGCTGCCTTAGGTAATGGTAATTGGTAAAACACATATTCTGAACCGGGTCGCCCACCTCGTAGTTAGTCGGACTTTTGATCTCTCAACCTCTGATTATAAAGTTTTGATGCCTCGGGTATTTTAAAAAGTGGAAAAGTGCGCATTTAAAATTTTATGGCGCGAGATTAACACTTGGACTTGAATAACACCATGAAAAATCAAAATTTTTACTGGTAGTTTAAAGATTCTATTTACCCAAAATGCTTTTTCCTATCATTTCAATTAGCCGTTTGATTTAGGAGCTGAATTTCCAAGAATCCTACTGTAAATTTTACTAAAGAGCACAAAAAAAAGTCGCCTGGGTTTTGAGACCCAAGCGACAAAATTCATTAATTAGCTATAAAACAGTTACTTTTTCTGTTGTGACAAGAACGTAATCAAGGAAGCAAACTCTTCATAAGAAAGCGCATTTGCTAATCCTGATGGCATCATGGAAGATTCCATTTCTTGACGTGAAACAATGTCCGACACTTTGATAGTATACACTTTACCCGCAATATCCCTTAATACCAATTTCGATGCAGACTCCTCGGTCACAAAACCCATGTAGGTCTTTTCCCCTTTGGCAGTAATTAATACCGACGCAAAACCTTGAGAAATTGAAGCATTAGGTTTCAAAATGGATTCCGCAATTTGCTGACGGGTCATGATGGAACCAATTTGCCCCATGAAAGGCCCTTTCATGACATCTCCCTTATTGATACTATGACAAGCCACACAGCCCTGCAAAGTGAAAAGTTTTCTTCCCAATTTAGGATCACCAGGTATTTTATCCATCGCCAACATCACATCTTCAATGGATGCTTCGCCAACTTGGCCTTTTTTATTTCGAATTTGTGCTAAATCAATATTGGATTCGTTGAGCGCAACCACGGGCGCATCGCCACCAAACTCCATAATCTCCATACGATTTTTTTCATTCAGAGCCGCAAAGAACTCCTTACCTGCTTCATCTGCACGGTTAAATTCGTTCATGAGTATCTTTTTGATCTTCGGAGATGCTTCCCAGTCAATTCCTTTGTAGTACGGGCCATGAGTATCTGGCCGTGTGGACCACCACCAGCTACCATCATAATCTGCCTCTATTTTGTACAAACGTGATAGAGTGGCCAGAATATCTTGTTTCAATTGCTTGTCAGCGGTTTTGGTATAAGCTGCAATGAGCCCGTCGACTGCTTTATCACTATGCATATAGCGTAAAGCCCAAAGTGCAATTTTGCTATCCTTAGTACCAATAGCCGCTACACATTCGTCAACAGCATTGAGACTTACCAATGCACGAACCGCGATGTGTGGGGGTACAATTTCAGCATTAGGCGTTGCATGCGGTCCCTCGGTTAATTTTGCAGGAGCCACAAACGAATTGGGTACCGGTACATCTAACAAAGCTTGGATCGCTTTCTTATTACCTAATCTACCAAGGCCGATAGTAGCCGCTACTTTCACACGTTCATCACTGCTGTTTAAAGCACTTAATAATGGATCTATCGCAACTTTTGAAAGATTACCTTTACGATCCGTCAATGCGCGAAGTGCAATTTCCTGCATCGCTGGCTCCGCAGTAAGCTTTGTAATATTGGCAATAGCATCAGGACCTGCAATTTGCAAATAGGTGTACATGGCCGCCGTTCTTGCGTATAAAGGCGCTTTTGTATCACTCGCAATTTTCCAGGTAACCGTAGCGGTTTGTTTTGCAGGCCGAGTTAGAAGCTCTTGTTGAGCAGCCAAACGTGCAGTCGCACCTTCAATTTGCAACAAAGCTGCCAATTTTTTTACACTTGCTTTTTTAAGGTCGCCAAATGGTTTGTAAACCCAATTTTTAGGTACTGCACGCACCACAAAACCTTTTCCAGGATTTCCAGAATAACCGGCACCGTCCCAAGCAGACAAGAATAAACGGCCGGAAGCGTCAATGTCCAAATCTGTAATTTGGGATAATTTGATAAACTCTTCCTCTTTTTGAGTATAACTGGCACCGTTCGGAGTTACTCGGTGAATATACAATTGATTTCTTCCCCAGTCGGCCATCATAGGAACATGGTTGTATTTGGCTGGCCAATTAGGATCATCCATAAAAAGGGCACCCGTACCAGAACCACCTCCTACGTCAACCAGTGCTGGTAATATTTCTTCGGTAAAATGCTTGAAAAGAACAGGATAACCATATTCACCCGATTGAATTTGATGACTAAAACGGATATTCCAACCCCCACCATCATTCGTATTGCCACGAGCAAAGATATTCATGTAAGGATCTATTGCCAGATCATAAATATTACGCATTCCATGTGAATAAACTTCCATTTCGGTGCCATCCGGACGAACACGAACGATTCCACCACCCAACATTGTCAGTTTGGTACCATCACGATCTACCGCATTATGGAAACCAAAATCTCCTACTGCAATGTATATCCATCCATCAATACCCATTCTGATACCATTGGTGGCGTGGTCTGTTCCACGGCTACGGATAAAATTAGGATTACTAATATGTTCTATCAAAGGTTTTGAAGGGCCATCCGCGACACCATCCTTATTTTTATCTTCAAAAACCACCAAGTCCATTCCAGTGGCCTCACCAGTTTCTTTTGAAAACATGGTATGCAACACAAACACTTGATCCCCGTTGATAATCAACCCACGAGGGTTATCAACCATTGCAAAAATGGTATGTTTATCGACTTTCCCGTCATTGTCGGTATCGATTAATTTTACAATGCTTCCTTCATTGGGCTTCTTACCCAAAGAACCCATTTTATCCACCCCTACATATACTTCCCCATAAGGTGAAACCGCCAAACAAGCAGGACTAGGGGTAATTTTTGCGGTCGTAAAATTGGAAACATTTAGCTCACTAGGCCAGCTTTTTGCATTTGGGAGCGAATCAGCAACAACATTAAAGCTGTTTTGATTACGTTGATTACGCTGGTTGGGATAAAACCAAAATATTAGGATAAAGCCTAATATTAAACTTGTTGTACTTTTTAACATATTGATATAATTGAAACTAAATTGGATTTAGGTTAAGATAATTCTAGCCTTAGGGAGCTTTCTCAATCGTAAATTATGTATTAAAAATTAACTAAAGACTGTAGAATTCTGTCTGGAAAGTTATACAATTATTAGTTTCTATTCAATTCCAGTCTGCAGCAGAGAACTAAATCAATAAAAAAAAGTTAAATAATACCAAAAAATATTAGATTTTTCTCGATAATTGCAAATCAGTTCTACAATACTGAAACAAGACGATTACATCTAAATCTTAATAGTTTCATTTATGCTTACAAGTAATATCTAGCTCCTTAGTCCCTATGCTATTTGACGCGATTATTAAAATATATTTTACAAACAGAGCGCTTTCTTACTATTTTTACTTCAAATAGCTTAGGCTAGCTTAC
>CAXBLH010000057.1:0-18871 GCA_963976315.1 uncultured Dyadobacter sp. | reverse complement strand
GCCCCAAAGGTTAAAATTGAAGCGGTTAGGGGATATGGAGCGGAAATTACTTTTTGTGAAAATACGCTGGAAGCAAGAGAGAGTGGTGTGAAGAGTATCCAAAATAAGACGAATGCGATTTTTATTCATCCGTTTAATGATCGCCACGTAATAGCGGGTCAAGCTACGGCTGCTAAGGAGGTCTTTGAGGATTGTGAAGAACCACTGGATGCAATAATCGCACCTGTTGGAGGTGGCGGGTTGCTTAGTGGAACAGGATTAAGTGCACGTTTGTTTTCCAATAACAGCACTAAAGTATACGGTGCTGAACCAGAAGGAGCAGCAGACGCCGTTTTATCCTTTAAGAGTGGACGTATTGAAAAGGCACCTTTTGTAAATACCATCGCCGACGGGCTATTGACCAACCTTGGCGATATTACTTTGCCAATTATCAGGGAAACAGTTTCAGATATTTTACTAGTGAATGATGATGAAATAGTGGAAGCGATGCGTTTAATATAGGAAAGAATGAAAATTATTGTGGAACCATCAGGTGCCGTTTCAACCGCGGTATTGATAAAAAACAGATCCCTTTTCTCAGGCAGTAAGGTTGGAGTAATAATCAGTGGAGGCAATGTAGATTTAGGGAAATTGCCTTTTTGACAATCATTTTTTTTATTTTTGAAAATTATTTTATGCTCTTATAAGACAGAAGCTAAATTTTCGTTATTAAATACTAATTAACCATTTATTTATTGCCATGACAAAATTTCAAATGAAAAATTTAATTATAGCATTTCTAGTAATTTTCTTTGCTGCCTGTAAGGATAAAAATAGTTCTAAGGAAGAAGTCGCTCCGGATTATAGCACAGAGTTTGTTGGAGAATATGTCACGCAAACGGTGAATGGCGGAAACTCAACAAGCCAAAACTGGGTAGTAACCAGGTTAGATAAAAACTTATTGAATATTATTTATACGGTTGACTATACCCTTAGGGATCAAGGATTAGAAGTTAAACGTAAATTTGTTTACACGCTTAAAAATGTGAAAGCGATTGATAAGCTCAATTTTACAATAAGCGAAGATGCCAACTATACTGACGATGGCTTTGATAAAGTCCGTAATGTCCAAGGAAATGGTCTGAAAATTACGGATGCTAATGGTAATATAAAAATTGGTGTTACTTTTAGATTCAGTGATATAGATGGTACTAATGTTTCGAATTCAGATTATTTAGAGTTTAAAAAGAAATAAAATAAATAGCGGGTAATAGAATTTTTTATCATCCGCTATATAATTGCATTATTATATTATCAAAATCTATGGAATTTCAAGAATACCTCATTTCTAAGAAAATAGATCCTGAAATTTTCAAAACAGCCGATATTCATCGTTATAAGGAGTGGCAAACTATGTTTTTTACGATGCACCCTGATAGTTTCACTGCTCAAAAGAAGTTTTTAATTAACGATATCCGCAGACGTTACCACGTTAAATTGGAGTAGCTTTATAATCGGCCACAAATCGCTTTGAAATCGCAGTATTCACAAATCTTAAGGTCATCTGTTTTTACAAAAGGTATTTCAGGATCTAAGAGTCCATCGAGAATATCTGTCAGAAGTTCGTCCGACTTTTCAATAAATTCAATTGGATCCTCGACATTGATAAAATTTAAGGGGTTCGCAATTAGTTCTTTAGGTTTTCGGAATGAATAAAAGCCGGATTTTACTTCATAATTTTTAAGAGAATAATTTACAGTATTAAGTTTCATCCCATTTTCCGCCAACATTTTTTTGTAAACTAAGTATTGATAAAGCCAAAGCTGACGCACATACCCCATTTTGAGGTCTCCATCTGTTTTGATCATTTCATCTTGAAACTCTGGTTTGTTTAGTTTTGAAATACCCGTAAGGTTAATCCCACCGGTTTTATAGTCCATTATATACAACGTGTTTGAGTTTTCAACTTCAATTCTGTCAATTTTTCCGCCCACATTTACCGTTGTATGGTTTCCCTGTAAAACCAGTTGAATCTGGGTTCTTAACGCTTGTTCTGTTGCAATAATCTGTCTACGGGGGATGCTGTTAATTTGATTCCTAATAAACGCCAATACTTGCTGTTCTCCTATTTGGTAATAAATCCGGTTGAGACCTTGATCGGTTATATAGCCTTTGAAACTAAGTTCAAAATTGTTCTTTAAAATCGCGATTACCTCTATTTCAGAGGGGTCTTGACCCTGAATAAAATACTTTTGGTCTATTTCTTCCATGGATTGGTGAAGCCAGGTCCCAATTTTATCCATACCGAGTTCCTCTTCTATTTGCTGTTTTTCCTGAATTCCAACAATGTGCTTAAAATAGAACTGCATAGGACAGCGTATCAATTCATTAAGATGGGTGGGGTAGAGGCCTTTTCCCGAAAAGTAGGCTTGAATAGCAAGAATGACTTTTTCGTCTTTTGGAATTACATCAGGTCTTTCTTTTTGGCTATTTTTCTCAAAAACAACCGTCTTGTTTCGGATTTTAATCCCTGGATTAAAGGAGGCTAGTTCATGCTCAAGCTGCATGATAAACCTACTTTTTTCTCCGGTACTGTTGGAGCTAGGTGTGTTAGTATAAAGTAAGTGAATTTCTTTGGAACGCTGTATTAATCGATAAAAATGGTAACTCATTACGGCCTCCTGATGCAAATAGGTGGGCAACCCTACCGCTTGTAAAGCATCAAAGGGAATCAAAGAATTTTGCCTTTTAGCTTTGGGTAGAATTCCCTCATTCGCGGATATAATAATCAGTCTTTCGAAGTCCAAAGCACGTGTTTCTAACATACCCAAAATTTGTAAATTACTGATGGGTTCTCCACTAAATGGAATGGAAGTTTGTCTTATTAGCTCATAGAGAAAAGAGCGCATAGTCCGAAATGTAATGACATCAGGTCGCTCACTCAATGTTTTTTCGAATTGCTTTAATAAAGTATAAAAAAGATAAAGATATTCGGTTTCCAAGGACTGTGCATATTCCTTGTAGACACTTCTTAGTAGGTCTATCAGAGAATAAAAGCTATTAATTACTTGTAGTGGCTGGTTTTTATTCCAATGTGTAAATAGTATTTTAAATAATTCGTGGTCCTCTCCTAATAGCAATAGTTCACTAGTGCTAAGAAAAACCTTGTTGTTAATAGCGATCTCACTGAGGGTTTTTTGAATGATGCTTGGTTCGTCAATTCCGCGGTTTAAAACAATATTTTCGTAGTGTCGAATAAAGGGATGATTCAGTATTTTTTTTATAGCATGATGGCTGAATTTAGGAGCTCGAATCGTTTCTCCTTTTTTATTTTTAAAAGTTATAGTATCCTGCTGTAACTCAAAAATGCTGTCTATTAACGTATATAACAAGGAGTTACGCATCGACAAGCCCATGGTTACATTCAGGTCTTTGATGTTTTCATCCAGCGAATGAAGCATCGGAACTAATAAATTTTCATCCGCTAAAACTATTGCTGTAATAGGTACATTTTCGGGATCGTCAGCGGAGGTTATTTCTTGTAAAATTTGACCCGCAACTTTGGTTTGGAGACTGTTGTTGGGAACCCCATATACCTTTATTTCCTTTTCAGAGGACAGTAAATGATTGCCGGTCCAGTTCCAATCCCCAAAAAGCTTGGATGACTTATATTCTCGAAGCGTTTTGCCGGCCTCCATGTTTTCGTTTTCCGACATATAGTATTCGTCGGTATCCCAAAGCACTTCCGCTTTGTTTAGTTTTACCAAATATTGTATGATTTTTTTTTCTGCTTCGGTAAAAGCATTAAAACCAACAAAGTACAGTTTGGTATATTTGTTATTGGTAAGGTTGTGTATGTCGTCGCTTTCAGCAAGTTGCCTATATATCATTCCACGGTAAGCCTTTCCTTTTTGTGAAAGTCGTTGCCTGAATTTTTCATACAGCAATTTCAGATTTTGGAATAATGAAAAGTATTGCTGGGTTCCAGTATGGAATTCCAAAGTTTTTCCTTCTGGCATACTGGCACTCCATCTTTGCATGGATTGTGCTTCTGAAAGGTATTCGAACAGAAACTTAGTATCTACTAAATACTGGTCTAATTTATCCAAGTCGCTCATTAGTACGGCTGCCCAGCCCATAAAACGCTCGAAAGTAACGGTGGGGTCTATTTCACGAAAAGTTTCATAGAGTTCCAGCATTAAATGAACTGGATCTTCGATTTGTAAGTGGGTAGCGTTTTCGGCAAAATCATCTATAGCCATAACGTCGGGACTCAAAATAGCCTCTTCAGTTACATTAGCAAGTTCTTGCAACAGAAAAAAAGCTGATCTACGCGTAGGAACTACAATGCCAATTGACTCTAAGTTTTGAGTATGATTGCTATAGATATGATGAGCTACTTGATTTAAAAAGGTTTGCATAGAAAGTAATCTGCCGAATTGGATCAGTTAAAATTCATGGATAAATGTAACAGCAAAGAAACTAGTTTTAACATTGATATCGACTCTAAAAGGCTTTTGAATTTTATTTTGATGTAGAAATAAGTAGTTCAGCATGATTTGAACCTTATTTTAATTAATCAATTTATTCATTAAATTTTAGTATTTACATCTCTTATGAAAAAGTGGAAATATATTTCATTGTTTTTTGTACTTATGTACTTAGTGGTTCCGCAGGTTTCAAATGCACAAGATGGATGGGTGAAACTCTTTAATGGAAAAAACCTCGATGGATGGAAGGTAGGCGATAACGCATCTTCATTTAGTATTGAGAATGGCACTATAAAAGTGGCTGGCCCGAGGGCTCATTTGTTTTATGATGGCCCAGTAAAGAACCATATGTTCAAAAATTTTGAGTTTGAAGCCATAGTTATGACAAAACCAGGTTCAAATTCAGGTATCTACTTTCATACAACTTATCAAGAAACTGGCTGGCCAGCACTGGGTTATGAAGTACAAGTTAATAACTCTCATTCGGATTGGAAACGTACTGGAAGTTTATATAACGTGGTGGATATTAAAGAGAATTACGCCAAAGACAATGAATGGTATACCGAATATATTAAGGTTGAAGGAAAACATATCACCGTTAAGATCAATGGTAAAACGGTCGTAGATTACGAGGAAACAGATGTTGAATACAGGGATGCAGACACTATAAATAGAATTATCAAAAGTGGAACCTTTGCGCTTCAAGCGCACGATCCAAAAAGTATTGTGTACTATAAAGATATTAAAGTAAAGCCGTTGACGGAGTAGGGATCGAGGCTTTAGGGGTAAGGTTTTTAGGTATTAAAAGTAAGAGTTAAGGAATTCGTGATAAAGCTTTGGATATTAGGAGGTGGGAATAAGGTTGATGATTTAGCTTTATTGGTTTAATTAAGTTTCGATAATTAACGACTTAATTCCCTAACTTCTAACCACCTAGCTTCGTATGGTTTCCTTGTATTGACTTGGGGTGATACCTTCGGATTTTTTGAATTGGCGGCCAAAATAATTAAGATCTGAAAAGCCCAGCTGGTAGCAGATGTCTGAGATGGTTAATTTTGAGTCTGAAAGTAGCTGCTTGGCTTTTTTTATTTTCTCATGCAATATAAATTCCAGGGGACTTAAATTGAATTCCCTTTTAAAAGCCCTGTAAAACGAAGCCCTGCTCATGCAGGCTTTATCGGAAAGATCTTCTACCAGGATTCTTTCATTAATATTAGCACGTATATAGCTGATTACATAACCCATTGCATTCTCATTATTATCCAAATGATCCTCTGCTTTTTTTAGGTTCTGAGTTTGAATAATATGTACAATGAGTTCCTGCAAAGCCAAATCAGCCAAAATATCTTTTCCTAACCCCGTACCGGAACATACTTTTATTAGTTTGTTTAAGCTTTGTGTAAGTTCTATGTTATTCATGAAGTGGTACTCATTACGTTTCAGGCTCCAAGAGGAATTTTTTTCGGGACGTGGGTAGTCCTCGTTAAGTCGGTCAACAATCTGATTAATTTTCATTTGATCCAATGCCAATGCAATGCATTGTGTGGGGTTATCACTGGTAGCCTCTGGAAAATCAATTTTCATAGTCACGTTTGCTGGAACAAGCACAGTCTCCCCTGGAAGGTAGTCAAAGCCAGGCTTATCGAATAAATGCATGACCTTTTTCCCACGTAACATAGACGTGACCACAAAATCCGAAAAAGTTAAAGGTACAAGGTTAGATTCTTGGTGTGTTTCAAATACATTGAGTTCACAATTTTTTAAAGTAAATGCGTGCCTATTTTCAACGAGTGTTTTGAGAGACTTTTCGTTTGAAATCGCAATTTTATCCAAGTGATTTTTAGCAGACATATCTGATAGTTTGATCGGAAGGTGGAAGAGGAAAGCAATTTAGTAAAAATATACCTGTATAAAAATCGCATTTAAATTTGTAATTATTTTATTAACAAATGAGACAATTGTGCGATAGGTTGAAACGATTGTCCTATAATTTGGTAATAATTACAGATAGATTTGTATTACTTAAACTTTTAACCGATATCAAGAATATGGATACCACAGTAGAAAAAGAATTGACGGAAGATCTAACCAATCCCAATATTGCTAAAAGACCTGAGTTTAAAGAGCAGTACGGAAATTTCATTGGAGGTAAATTTGTAGCTCCAGTAAAAGGAGAATACTTTGAAAACGTATCCCCCATTGACGGTCAGCCATTCACCAAAGCTGCCCGCTCCACCAAAGAGGACATAGAGTTAGCCTTGGATGCAGCGCATGCTGCTTTTGCTACATGGGGGAAGTCTTCTGCTGCATCAAGAAGTAATCTGCTTTTAAAAATAGCGCAAGTCATTGAGGATAACATTGAGTATTTGGCTATCGTTGAATCCATTGACAACGGAAAAGCCATTCGCGAAACCCGTGTTGCAGATTTACCATTATGTGTGGACCATTTCAGGTACTTTGCCGGAGTTATTCGTGCCGAGGAAGGAAGCGTTTCGGAACATGATGAAAATACAGTTTGTATTAATTTGCATGAACCTTTGGGTGTGGTAGCTCAAATAATACCCTGGAATTTTCCTTTGCTCATGGCCACCTGGAAAATAGCTCCTGCACTTGCCGCAGGCTGCTGTGTGGTTGTAAAGCCAGCGGAGCAGACACCCACCTCCATTATGGTTTTGATGGAATTGATAGGCGAAATTCTCCCAGCGGGTGTTCTGAATGTCGTGAGCGGGTTTGGAGTAGAAGCGGGTAAGCCCTTAGCATCATCACCCAGAGTAGCCAAAGTAGCATTTACAGGCGAAACCACTACGGGGCGGTTAATCATGCAGTATGCCTCTGAAAACTTAATTCCGGTAACTATGGAGTTGGGAGGCAAATCACCCAATATATTTTTCCCTTCCGTAGCGGATCACGATGATGCTTTTTTTGATAAAGCCATAGAAGGAGCGGTTTTATTTGCATTTAACCAAGGGGAAGTATGTACTTGTCCTTCTAGGATTTTAGTGCATGAAAGCATCTATGATAAATTCATGAGTAGGGTTATTGAACGTACAAATGCCATCATTATGGGGCACCCGTTGGATGGTAGTACGATGATGGGGGCTCAGGCGTCAAGCGACCAACATGAAAAAATTCTTTCCTATTTAAAAATTGGAAAAGAAGAAGGAGCCGAAGTATTAGCCGGTGGGGAAGCAAAAACGTTTGAAAATGGAATCTCGGGGGGGTATTATATTCAACCTACTATTTTCAAAGGGCACAATAAAATGAGAATATTCCAAGAAGAGATTTTTGGGCCAGTGGTTTGCGTGACAACCTTTAAAACCACCGAAGAAGCCATTGAAATTGCCAACGACACACTATATGGCTTAGGAGCCGGTGTTTGGACACGCGATGCACATGAGATTTATCAAGTACCAAGGGCTATTCAGGCTGGTAGAGTATGGGTTAATAATTACCATGCTTATCCGGCACACGCACCATTTGGCGGATATAAAAAATCAGGCTTTGGAAGAGAAAATCATAAAATGATGCTTGGTTATTACCGTCAAACCAAAAATATGTTGATTTCTTATGATCAGAACAAATTAGGATTTTTCTGATACAGGGAATCTCTCATATAACAAACTTAACTATTTAACTTTTGGAAAATGACCGATAGGGTATTGATAACAGCAGAAGCAGAGAAGGTAGTTGCGGAGCTAAAGGAACGCTATGGGCCACTTATGTTTCATCAAAGTGGAGGCTGCTGCGATGGTTCACAACCGATGTGCTTCGAAGACGGAGAGTTCAAGGTCGGTGATAGTGATGTAAAACTCGGAACCATTGCAGACTGCCCATTTTATATGAGTCGCGATCAATTTGAATACTGGAAGCATACTCAATTAACTATTGATGTCATTCCAGGAAGAGGTTCCAGTTTTTCGTTAGAAATACCGATGGGTATCCGCTTTATTACCCGTTCCAGGATGTTTAGCGAAACAGAGTTAAAAGAATTGGAGTATTCCAACTAAAATTTTTGTAAAATGGTTAATAGGGAAGTGGGGTTTTATACCTTACTTCCTTCTTTTTGATGTCTTAGGAGGGCCTCATTTAATGGGTTGTGGAACATCTTCATTTAAAAGGATACTTTTACTTGCGTTTTTAATTTATTATATTTGACTAAATCAAGCGGTTTGCTGACTCGGAAAAACAAAGTCAGCTAATAAATAACAATAGTTGCAATACTTAAAAAAGGGTATTGTGCTCCAAAAAAGGCTGAATTTTGAATTTTAATGAATTTGAGCTTCACGATGACGTGCTAAACGCCGTGGACTCCATGAACTACCAAGCTGCAACTCCTATTCAGGAACAAGCAATTCCAATTATTTTAAAAGGCGGTGATTTGCTGGCATGTGCCCAAACAGGTACTGGCAAAACTGCCGCATATTTAATACCAATCCTCGACAAAGTTGCTCATCAATCGGCGAAAAATACAGGTGCTCTCATACTAGTACCCACGCGTGAACTTGCCGTTCAAATTGACCAGCAGATCCAAGGGTTAGGTTATTTTGTAGGAGCTACGAGCATTGCCGTTTACGGCGGTAACAAGGGTCCTGAATGGGACCAACAGAAAAAAGCGCTTTCACAAGGTGCTGATATTATCATTGCAACCCCTGGACGATTGATTGCCCATTTACAGTTGGGGTATGTGAAATTTAATGACCTTAGGCATCTTGTTTTGGATGAAGCAGATAGGATGCTGGATATGGGTTTCTTGAATGACATCATGAAAATCAAGAGCTTCTTGCCTGCTGAAATGCAGACCTTGATGTTCTCTGCTACCATGCCCTCCAAAATTGGCGATTTGGCAAAACGGATTCTGAACCAACCGGAGGAAATTCGTTTGGCGGTTTCTAGGCCCGCTGATCGTATTGATCAACAATTTTATATGGCAAGGGATGAACAAAAATTGCCTTTACTAACCCACTTATTGAAGGACGCCATCGACACCAGTATGGTTTTGTTCACCTCCCGGAAAAATACGGTTGAACCCATTGTACGTGCGTTAAGGAAACTGGGGCTTTCGGCCAAAGGTATTTCTTCTGATTCTGAACAAGCTGACCGTGAAATTGTGTTAAGATCGTTTAAAAATCGAGAATTTCCAGTTTTAGTAGCTACTGATGTTTTGTCCCGAGGTATTGATATTGACAATCTAAGCCATGTTGTCAATTACGATGTGCCTAGAGATCCGGAAGATTATGTTCACAGGATTGGGCGTACTGCACGTGCGGAATCAAAAGGTACTGCAATTTCTTTCATCAATGAATCGGATCAAAAATATGTTCTTAAAATAGAGCGATTGTTTGAAAAGGAAATAGAAAAAAGAAAAATTCCAGAGGAATTAGGAATAGGGGAATCCCCTGAATTTAGTTTTAAGCGTAGTTCGAATACGGGCCGTAGCAGGAAAGGAAAAAGTACAAAGCCCCATACTTCTAAACCTAATGCGGAGGGAGGGGTTGCTCCCAAAAGGAATTTTCATAAGCGTAAAACGGCACCGAATAAGAAATCCGAATAGAAGTCTCCGTCTTCTGGAACAAGTTTTTATATAACATAATGGACTAATTCATTTTGTAACCGAAAATTGCAAAACTCGGTTGCAAACTGTTTTTAGGGCATTAACGTTATGACTTTTTAAAGACTTGGATTTTGAAATTAAATATAAAAGGGAGGAATAGGTTGAAATTCTCTGTGGCTGATCCACCTATTATTTCACTGGATGGTTTATATACCTTGCTGGCACTGTTGGTTTTAAGTATGCTGGCCGTATGCTTTCATTTAATACGAATCTTTTTTAATTCTCCTGTGGACTTTTCACTGGATTGGAATTTATTTTTAAGTTGGATTCCCCTAATTGTGGCTTTTTTGGCCAATTGGGTTTCTAAAAGATTTAAAAGAAGTCATCTCGCCATTATAATTCTTTCCATTTTTTGGTTAGCATTTTTTCCGAATGCACCTTATATGGTAACGGACTTATCCCATTTATCGGATGATCTGAATCGCGATTTAACATGGCATGACAATATCATGCTATTTTATTATGCCCAAGTGAGTTTGTTTAATGGTTTGATATCCTTGTACTGGATTCATCAATGTTGGAATCGGCTATTTTCCAAACGAATAACTTTGGGTCTTTTAATCATGAGTTTTCCGCTGGCAGGCTTGGGTGTATACTTAGGAAGAGTGAGAAGACTGAATAGCTGGGATATCTTGCATAACCCTCAGTTGATAACGGAGTTTTTATTAGCCAGTATTACGGATAGAACCGCTTGGTTACTAAGTTTTGAGATTGGGATATTATTAGCAATATTATATGCAGTAGTATGGTCTATCATCCGGTTTAGAATTAGGATTAATAAGCGGTTAATTGAGAAACCTTAGGTATGAAATGGGGGTTTTATTAAGTTATATACTTGCCACGGAAAGGGTAGGTTAGTGGAGGGGATCTTTTCACGAGTATTTGAATGCTTTGAAATAGTATGTTATTAGAAATTTTATACGAAGACGCGTTTTTGGTAGCTATTAATAAGCCCCATGGTCTTCTGGTGCATCGCAGCCCTATTGCGGCAGATGCGCATGAATTTGCGGTTCAGTTGTTAAGAGATCAAATTGGAATGAAAGTATTTCCAGTCCATCGTTTAGATCGAAAAACAGGCGGAGTCCTTTTGTTCGCAAAGGAGGAAATGATCAATAGTAAAATGCAAGTGATGTTTGCCAATAATCAGGTAAAAAAAATATATTATGCGATTGTTAGAGGCTTTACAGAAAAGGAACAGGTCATTGATTATCCCTTAAGAAAAGAAAATGGCCAACTGCAAGAGGCTTTTACTCATCTAAGTACAGCGGCTCAGGCCGAAATTAATATTGCTTTTGGTAAACACAGTACCTCCAGGTATTCGTTGGTACGGCTTAAACCAGAAACTGGGAGAATGCACCAGCTTCGGAAACACATGGCCCATATTTTCCATCCCATTATTGGAGATCGTCCGCATGGCTGCAATAAGCAAAACCGTTTGTTTAAAGAGCGTTTTGATATGAATACAATGCTTCTTCATGCCCAGTCTATCGAATTCTTACATCCGGTATCAAATACTCCCACAACGATTGAATCCCGGTTTCATTCGGAATTCAGTCGTATGTTGAAGTTGCTAGAATTGGATTCCTGTAAAATTGAGAATTAAAGTTTAGTGAATTTTTCCACTTTGTGGGACATAGGCTTTAATGTTTTGAGGTAACTAAAAATGGCCTTAAGGTCACTTTCTTTCATCCCAGCATACATCTGCCATGGCATGGGTGTATTCATCGTTCCATTTTCAATTTTTTGAGGACGGTAAGTCGAATCAGAAAATGTTTTAAAGCGGCCTAAAAACATTTCTTCTGTCCAAGTCCCTATCCCAGTTTCAATATCAGGTGTAATATTTGCGGAGCGAACCATGCTTCCCGGAAATTTGAATTCCATACCCCCTCCAAACTCTGTTCCCGGTATTTTGGCACCTTTGTCCATTTGGCTATGGCACTCGACGCAGCTGGCGCTTACCACCAAATACTGGCCATATTTAACCATATCATTGGTGTCTGGTATGGACAAGGATACCGATTTAGTAGGCATTGTATTGATCAAAAGGTTTACGGGGAAATCCCGTTCAGCAGAAGGAACAATTGATTCTAAGGGCTCTAATGTTCTTAAATATGCTATAATACTGTAAATGTCTTCCTTATCCATTTGGCCATAACTCGTATAAGGCATCACTGGAAAAAGTGCACTCCCATCTCTACTTACACCGGTTGTTATGGCACGAAATATTTCTCCATCTGTCCAGTCTTTAATGGCAAAAGGGGTAATGTTTTTAGAATAGTAATTCCCTGGAAAACCCATTTCTCTACCAAACAATTCCCCACCACCACCTAACTTTCCCGCCGAAACGGGCCCTGCAAAATAACTCCAGTCTCTGGTACTATGACAGTCCATACAGACCGTAACATGATTTGCTAGGTATTCTCCCCGTTTTATTCGTTCATCGGTAAGTTGGATAGTTATTTCAGGAGCAGGTTCCGCATTGGGTAGTACGAATTTTAAGTAGACGAAGGCGCCGATAAATACCGCTAAGAAAAGAAAACCAAGGTATTTTAATGTTTTAAAAAATGTTTTCATGATGGGAGATTTAGGGTTAATTTTTATCTCAAATATCCAATTTTTAAATGATTAAATTATCTGATTGTCAATGCAATAGCGTGTTTTTTTTGTATTTTAAATGTTGTTTCATTTTTATGTAAAATATTATTATTTTATTATGCGCATCATTTGTTGATTTTGGTAGTGAATGTTATATTAATTGGTGGTTTTTATCTAAACACAATGGCTTATAGTGAACCTAATGCATAGTATTATTTCGGATATGGAATTTAATTCCAACTATTTATTCGTTAGATTAGTCATCATAAAAAAAACAAATCATGAAATCACCTATTATTGCTTTGTTAAGTTTATGGGTCACTTCTTGTACCATTGTAGATAGTAGTAATCCAGTCAATGGGAGCTATGAGGGTAAAGCTTATAGGCCCCTCTATGAATCTGCCAGTATTGCTAAAAAAGTGGAGGTGAAGCCCCCAACCCCTTTAAAAAAACCTGGGAAAATTTATACACTTGAACCTTACATTTTTATTAATGAACAAGGTTTAGGGATACATATTATCGACAATAGTGATCCGAGGAATCCTATCAATTTATCTTTCATTTCTATCCTAGGGAATTTTGACATGGCTGCAAAAGGGAAATATTTATACGCCGATAATCTAGACGATATGGTGGTATTGGATATTTCTGACCCTCGAAACCCCAAATTGAGCAATCGACTGAATGATGTTGTGCCTATTAGAGACTTTCCGCCATTTTCCAATATTTATTTTGAATGTGTAGATAGATCCAAAGGAGTGGTTACAGGTTGGGAGTTAGTAGAGATGGACCAGCCGGGTTGTTACCGATAAACCGTTAATGGATTGTATTAGTCAAATATTGATTCATTGATTTTTTCTTCCATAATTTACCATAGCACGAAAGGTATTTAAGTGGGCTTTTAATAAAAAAACAGAAATTAGTTATTTGCCAGAAAATCGTGTTTATGTGGCATTTGACGGTCGAAAGCCGAAAGCAATACTAAAAATGTCGTGATAAAGTCAATTAATTCAGCAAAGACATGAAACAATTATTCGTATTTTCAAGATGGCCGTTACAGTTGCCAAAAGTATTGCTTCCAATAGTTGGACTGGGTTTGGTTTGTTTACTTTATGCCTGCGATTCCGGAAAAGATAGTAGCGCTGTTATACCGTTGAGCGGGGCAGGAGGGAGTATGGCGCGATTTGCAATTTCTGGTAATACGCTGTATATCGTTTCGAAAGAAGATTTGAATGTATTTGATATTACCGATGGTTCAACACCTAAAAAAAGTGCTGTTAAAAAGTTGGAGCCGGGAATTGAAACTATTTTTCCTTATCAAAATCACCTTTTCATAGGGGCGAACGATGGTTTATATATTTTTTCGACCTCAAATCCATTGAACCCTACTTTTCTTTCAAAATACGAACATGTACTGTCCTGCGACCCTGTGGTAGTACAAGGCAAATATGCGTATGTTACCCTCCGAGCTAGTAGTAATTGCAGACCTTGGAACGGGATTAGCACTTTGGATGTCATTAATATTGAGAATCTATCTTCCCCAAAACTAGTGAGTTCCTATCCTTTGTCAGAGCCTTATGGCTTAGGGGTTACGGGCGATAAGTTATTTGTTTGTGAAGGTGATAATGGGCTCACTTTAATGAATATTGCAAATGTGGATATGTTCAAAAAAAGTTCAGTGATATTCCTGCTTATGATGTTATACCAATAAGTAATCGCCTGATAGTCACCGGTAAAAAGGGGTTGTATCAATATTCGCTTGGAGTAGATGAAAATATGGAATTGTTAAGCAAAATTGCGGTGGAATGAAAAAGCACTTCTTTTCTTTTTTGTATTTATTTATAATCGGTTCTGCTGTATATGGACAAGATTATGCAGAAATGGGTAAGCATCAAGTGGTTTTAAAATTTGCCCCTTTGGCTATGTTTGATCTGGATAATACCTATTCTGTAGCGGTGGAAATACCATTTTCGAATCCTAAGTTCTCGGTACAACAGGAGATTGGTTATGGCCATGCTGCCACCAATATCTGGTATCTTTATGATGACTATAAGCCACGAAAATATAATATTCGAGCGAAGAGTCAATTTCGATATTACTATTTTGAAGGCCGAATGGTGAGAGGGTATTTGGCTGGTGAATACTTCTTTAAACGAGCTCTCAAAACAGAAAAGGAATGGATAGGGCAGGACTGCAATCTAAACGGTGCCTGCAATTTTCTAAAACAACAGGACATCAAATATGCAAAAGTTGTTCATGCTTTTCACCCAAAATTAGGCTGGCAATTTTACTTCGGTAGCCGATTTTCCCTAGATGTTTACACTGGTTTTGGTTTTAGATTTGTTGACCATAAAGTACTTACCAAAAATGTACTCGAAAACCCACGACCTTTCACGGGAAGTATAGATTGGTGGGGTTCTTGGGAGCCAGGTACCCAATTTTATCCAAGTTTTTCTGGTGGGTTTCAGGTCGGAATTCGGCTAGGGAAAGTCAAAACGGTAGAATAAAAAAGGGGTTCAGTCAAATTAATGAATGAAACCCTTTTCTTAATTGAAAATAGAGCCTTACTACGAATGAAAAGGATGAAAAATTTGGACTATTAAAGTCCAGCCGGCAGCAAGAATATCGTTTGTTGTAGATAACCTGACCGCTGATTTCAATACGAAATTGTCCGTGCGGAAATCTGATTAACGGCCACTTTTTGACTTTTTATTTTTGTCGTATTTCTTTTCAGCCATTTGCGCTTTTTCGAAATCTAAAACCACCCCGTTTATACAATAGCGAAGGCCAGTGGGAGGTGGGCCATCATTGAAGACATGTCCTAGATGTGAATCGCATTTTCCACATTGTACTTCAGTTCTGGTCATGCCCAAGCTCGAATCTTTAACATAAATAATCGAAGTTTTGGAAATGGGTTTGTAAAAACTTGGCCAGCCACATCCACTGTCGAATTTAGTATCGCTTTTAAAGAGTGCATTACCACAAACCGCACAATAGTAAGTTCCTATTTCTTTTGAAGTTTCAAATTCACTGGTAAAAGGCCGCTCGGTTCCTTTTAATCTGGCAATATTATATATTTCTGGAGATAAGATCTTTTTCCATTCCTCATTTGATTTGTTAACCTTCTCCTCTTTCTTTAAAACCTGAGCTTGGCTTAGGGAAGTGAAAACTGAAAAAAATGCTATGAGAATTAAATTAGTCCTGAGTTTCATTTATTTTTAATTTGTTGGTTTACCAATAAACGAATTTTTAAGGCTGTTGGTTTTTTCGATCTAAAAAAAACTAAATAAATGTTGATATATCTTTGAGTCCTAACGTTCTGGAGGAAGTAAAGCCTTCTCCAAATTCTACACCAATGGCATGTCCAAACTCTTTGGCTCTGGCTATTATAAATTCAAGAAATTCCGGGGAAGAAATGTAGCTTTGAGGCTCCTTACTATTCGCGTTGTAATCCGCAGCAAAGAATTGACTCTTAAACGCGCGAATAGCTTCTAGTTTGGTATCATGTACTGAGGATATGTCAATCACAAAGTCAGGCTGTATGTATCGATCTTGTATGGCGTGAAATACATTTTTAGGCCGCCATGCGTCTTGTTCCAGACCATTAGCATCAAAAGTTTTTACCATTCTCAATCCAGCATAAAAACAGCTATCGGCTACTAGCTTTGCAGCGCGCCCATGGTCGGGGTGGCGATCATCGATGGCATTGGTAATCACCATTTCTGGCTGGTACTTTCTTATAAATGGTATAATACGTTTTTGTTGCTCTTCTGTATTTGTAAAAAAACCATCCCGAAGCCCCACATTTTCTCTAACAGATATATTAAGAATCTGAGCTGCATGAGCCGCTTCCAATAATCGGCCTTCTGGCGTACCACGTGTGCCAAGCTCACCGCGAGTTAAATCTAGTATTCCGACTTTCTTACCAAGGGCCATTTGATTCAACAAAGTACCAGCACAACAAAGCTCTACATCGTCGGGATGAGCCGTTATAGCTAAAATATCTAATTTCATAAGGCTATTTAACTCTAAGTTTTTGTCCGATGCGCAAAGTGGATCGTGTAGATATTCGGTTTTTCCTAGCAATAGCCGATGCACTCGTTCCATAACGACTTGCAATAGAAGAAAGCGTATCACCGGAGCGTACTCGGTATAGAATAGATTTACTATAACTGGCAGGTGCATCACCCGCCTCAAATTCACTCTTACTGGATTTGCCGCGTAAATGGTTCCAAACCTCAGGAGTTAAAGTAAAATGATCGGATTTGATCTGTCCTTCTGGCCAGTCAAAAATATATCTTGGATCGAATGGATTACCTTCGTATCGGTTTTCATAATGCAAATGTGGTCCTGTGCTTCTTCCAGTACTTCCACCTAGCCCTATTACTTCTCCAGCCTTTACTGTTTGGCCCGATTCCACCAGCTGCTTTGATAAATGGCCATACAAAGTCTCAAGTCCGTTGTAGTGCCTAACCATGATGAATCTGCCGTAACCACTACCATTCCAGCCCACAATCCGTACCATTCCATCAAAAGTAGTTCTTACACTATCACCTGTATCTAAATCAAGATCGGTACCGTTGTGCCAACGACTCCACCGATAACCAAAATTGGACGTGATTCTGGTGGTGGCCAAAGGAATACTCCACATCTGATAAATAGATTCATTGTATAAAGTGAGGTCAATAGGCTCATCAAACTCTAAGGGGCTAAGGCCATAAGGATTGATTACACGTGTATCCCAAATGGCATAATACTCTGCCGCTTTTACCCAATCGTCCGCAACCAAAATACTGTCTTCTATCTCCACAACATCGGGTTCGCCTTCATCTATGGTGATTGTATCTTCGTTTACTGTTGGATTGACGGGTTTCAGTGGCTCAAATTGACTTTGGAATCGGAGACCAGAAGTAACGGTTTTGTATTCGTCTTCTGCTTGGGGTACTTGCTTGGTAGTAGGTCCTTCATTGGAATTAACACCTGACTGGTTTATTTTTGGATTGTTTTTGAACTTGCCGCGTTCTTGTGCAGCCGCATCAAATTGGGTCAGGCATAGGTATGCAATAAGTCCTAAAAGAAGTTTTTCTTTCATAAATAGAAATACAGCCTAGCACTAATAATCATTAATGCTAGGTGAAAAGATTAAACATTTTAAGATTTGTTAAGCTACTTGCTCAACACTTTCTGCGACTTCCAATTCAGCCAAAAATCTTTCAGCATCTAGTGCGGCCATACATCCAGTTCCTGCTGCTGTTACCGCTTGTCGGTAAATATTATCTTGTGCATCCCCGCAGGCAAATACACCTTTTTTGTTGGTCAACGAAGAACCTTTTATGGTTTTGATATAGCCCGTATCATCCATATCAATTTGTTTTTCGAAAATATCGGTATTGGGTTTATGCCCAATAGCTACAAAAAATCCAGTAGCGTTAATGATTCTTTCTTCGTTCGTAATATTGTTTTTGACCTTCACCGCATCTACACCCTCTTCACCCAAAACTTCCACTGTTTCAGTATTCCAAAGAATTTCGATATTAGCCAAGGACTCCACGCGTTTTTGCATGATTTTAGAGGCGCGCATTTCGTCTCTTCGTACTAATAAGTACACTTTCTTGCAAAGTTTAGAAAGGTAACTGGCTTCTTCCGCGGCAGTGTCACCTGCTCCTACCACTACTACATCTTGATTTCTAAAAAAGAAACCATCACAAACCGCACAAGCAGAAACTCCCTTACCGTTTAAACGTTGTTCTGATTCCAAACCTAGCCATTTTGCACTTGCACCTGTGGAGATGATCACTGCCTTGGCTTCAATTTCTTTTTTGTTATCAACTGTAATTTTGTGCGGGAAAGTTGAAAAGTCCACCGCTGTGACAAAACCGTAACGAACATCGGTTCCAAATCGGCGCGCTTGTTTTTCGAAATTTTCCATCATTTCGGGGCCCGTAATTCCATCAGGATACCCTGGGTAATTATCAACCTCAGTAGTGATTGTCAGCTGACCACCTGGCTGTGCACCTTGGTACATTACTGGATTTAAACCAGCCCTCGATGCATAAATAGCAGCCGTATAGCCGGCAGGGCCAGAACCAATGATAAGACAATCAATTTTTTCAATTTCCATACTCTAATTATATTATTAAGATTCGGGGCTATTTAATTCCAAAAAACACAATTTAAAGGAGGTTTTAAGGTGATA
>CAXBLH010000056.1:0-18929 GCA_963976315.1 uncultured Dyadobacter sp. | reverse complement strand
ATTTTTTTGAACAAGAAAAACCAAAATATGTTTTTCTAGCCGCAGCAAAAGTGGGTGGTATTGTAGCCAACAATACTTACCGGGCCGACTTTATTTATGAAAACCTGATGATTGAATCCAATATCATCCATCAGGCGCATCTACATGGAGTCACCAAACTCATGTTCTTAGGCTCGTCATGTATTTATCCTAAATTAGCACCCCAGCCTTTAAAAGAAGAATACCTGCTTACTGGTGTATTGGAAGCCACCAATGAACCTTATGCCATAGCCAAAATTGCGGGCATCAAATTGTGCGAGGCCTACCACGACCAATACGGCTCCAATTTTATTAGTGTGATGCCTACCAATTTGTATGGGTTTGGCGATAACTATGATTTACAAAATTCACATGTTCTGCCCGCGCTCATACGTAAATTCCACGAAGCCAAGGTGGAAGGCAAACCGTTTGTAGAAGCCTGGGGTACGGGATCCCCTAAAAGAGAATTTCTTTTTGCCGATGACCTGGCCGCGGCCTGCTTGTATTTAATGGAAAACTACAAGGATCGGGAACTCGTCAATATTGGTACAGGGGAAGACCTCTCCATAAAGGAACTGACGGAAATGGTAGCTCAAACCGTAGGCTATGACGGTGAAATAAAATGGGACACCAGCAAGCCCGATGGGACACCACGCAAACTCATGGACGTTTCCAAACTCCATGGCTTAGGCTGGAAACACCAAATTGAATTAGAGGAAGGATTACAACTAGCTTATCAGGATTTCCTGCAAAACCAAAATATATACGCTGTTTAACACATTTCAAGTGAATCTATAACCCAAGATATTTAGAAAGTAGCTGTTTTATAAAGTAGCCGAAATTAATAGAAAAGGTGCGGTTCGCCGCAAGAAATAAAATTTTAACCATCAAAAGCTTAAGGCTGACTGCCTAGAGCATAAAGCATAAAAAAAGATGACCAATAAAGTTGCACTAATTACCGGCGTTACCGGACAAGACGGAGCCTATTTGAGCGAGTTGCTTTTAAGCAAAGGTTATACCGTACATGGTATCAAACGCCGAAGCTCTTTATTTAATACCGATCGTATCGATCACCTGTATGAAGATCCGCATGTGGACAATGCCAAATTCATCTTGCATTTTGGTGACCTGACCGATTCTATGAATTTAACACGAATCATTCAGGAAGTTCAACCCGACGAGATCTATAATCTGGCTGCTATGAGCCACGTACAGGTAAGTTTCGAAATGCCTGAATATACCGCCAATGCCGATGGTATTGGTACCCTACGGATTCTCGAAGCGGTACGATTGTTAGGATTAACTAAAAAAACAAAAATATACCAGGCTTCTACTTCCGAGCTATACGGTTTGGTACAAGCAGTACCCCAATCAGAAACAACACCATTTTATCCACGCTCTCCCTATGCAGTAGCCAAAATGTATGCCTACTGGATTACTGTTAACTATCGGGAAGCTTATGGGATGTTTGCATCAAACGGAATATTATTTAACCATGAGTCTCCCCTACGTGGCGAAACTTTTGTGACTCGTAAAATCACCCGTGCCGCTGCCAAAATCGTATTGGGTTTACAGGATTGCCTGTATATGGGTAATATTGATGCGCAACGCGACTGGGGACATGCTCAGGATTATGTGGAGGCCATGTATTTGATCCTACAACAAGAGGTATCGGAAGATTATGTCATTGCCACTGGAGTTACTACCCGTGTTCGTGAATTCATCCGCCAGACTTTTGCCTTTTTAGGAGTAGAATTAGCCTTTGTAGGAGAAGCTGAAAATGAAACTGCTACAATTGCTTCCGTGGATTCCAACAGATTAAAAGCATTAGGCATTCAGGAAGGGGAGCATTTGAAGATCGGCACCACGGTTCTTAAAATAGACCCGAGATACTACCGCCCTACAGAAGTAGAATTATTGATTGGGGATCCTACTAAATCACAAGAGAAATTGGGTTGGAAACCAAAACATACTTTAGAAACATTAATTGCCGATATGGCTACCTCGGATTTACGTTTGTTCCAAAAGGATCAGCTGCTATTAAAAGAAGGTTTTGGGGTATTGAATTATTTTGAATAAAATAAATAAATAAATAAAAATAATATGTTTGATTTAAATAATAAATCCATACTCATTACGGGTGGTACAGGATCCCTTGGAAAAGAATTAACTAAAACTATTTTAAGCAAATGGCCTAATGTTCGTCGTTTGATTATTTACTCCCGCGATGAGCAAAAGCAATTCCAAATGGCGCAGGATTATCCAGTTAGCCAATACCCACAAATTCGTTTTTTCATTGGCGATGTAAGGGATCAAGAACGCCTTAAAAGAGCCTTTCAGGGAGTTGATTATGTCATTCATGCTGCTGCTATGAAACACGTTCATATTGCAGAATATAACCCTGATGAATGTGTTAAAACCAATGTAGGTGGTGCTGAAAATGTAATTAAAGCAGCACTGGAATCAAGTGTTTCCAATGTAGTAGCACTTTCTACCGACAAGGCTTGTGCTCCCATTAATTTATATGGCGCAACAAAACTCACTTCTGATAAACTTTTTATTGCCGCAAACAATATCAAAGGATCAAAAGACATTAAATTCTCTGTAGTTAGATATGGCAACGTGATGGGCTCAAATGGCTCAGTTATCCCGTTCTTTTTAAACAAACGCAAAGAAGGTGTGTTACCAATCACGGTTGACACAATGACACGATTCAATATATCACTTCAAGGTGGAGTTGATATGGTTCTTCATGCAATGGAACATGCATGGGGTGGCGAGTTGTTTGTGCCAAAAATACCTTCCTATAAAATACTCGATATCGCCGAAGCGATTGGCCCTGATTGCGAACACAAAGTAGTTGGTATTCGACCAGGCGAAAAAATACACGAAGAAATGATTACTGCCTCAGATTCCTTTTTTACTTATGATTTGGGAAAATACTATGTAATCATTCCACAAACGCCTTCATGGAAAACGGAAAAATTCATAGAAGAGCTTGGAGCTAAGTTGGTGCCTTCTGGATTTGCATATAACTCTGGAACCAACCAGGAATGGGAAACGGTAGAGAGCCTACGTAATCTTATTAAAGAACATATTGATCCAAATTTTGAAGCATAAGTATATGAATGCAATACCATACGGCAAGCAGGATATCAACCAACAAGATATTGACGCAGTTATTGATGCATTGAAGGGTGAGTTTTTAACCCAAGGGCCAAAAATCCAAGAGTTTGAGCAGGAATTTGCTAAATACGTTGGCTCAAAATATGCAATTGCGCTTTCTAATGGTACAGCTGCGTTACACCTATGCGCACTTGCGCTGGGTGTCAAATCTGGACAAAAAGTGATTACTACACCTATAACATTTGCAGCTTCCGCAAACTGCATACGATATTGCGGTGGAGAGGTTGTATTTGCAGATATTGATCCAACAACATACACCCTTGATATTAGTCAAGTTCGAAGTCTACTAGAAAAGAGTCCTATTGGAACTTATGCGGGTATTATTCCCGTCGATTTTTCGGGGTATCCTGTAGATTTGGAATCTTTTAGAGAACTGGCTGACGAATATGGATTATGGATTATTGAAGACGCATGCCATGCACCAGGAGCCTATTTCACGGATAAGAATAATGAAATTCAAAAGTGTGGAAATGGAAATTACGCAGACCTTGCAATATTCTCTTTTCATCCGGTAAAACATATTGCAGCGGGTGAAGGTGGCATGATAACCACTAATAACAAAGCATTATATGAAAAATTGATGATGCTTCGCACGCATGGTATTACCAAAAACCCAGAATTACTGGAGGAAAATCATGGTGGTTGGTACTATGAAATGCAAGAACTTGGTTACAATTACCGCCTCACTGATTTTCAAGCAGCCCTCGGAATGAGTCAGCTGAGTCGGGCAGATGTGGGCTTGGAGAAGCGTATTGAAATTGCAGCGAAATATGATGAAGCATTTAAAGGGACTGGTATTCACAAGCAGATTAGACGTGACGGATATCAAAATGCATTTCATCTGTATGTTATAGAAGTGGAAAATAGAAAGGGATTGTATGATTTTTTACGCCAAAATAATATTTATACCCAAGTACATTATATCCCTGTTCATTTAATGCCCTATTATAAAAGTCTTGGTTCCAAAAAAGGAGATTTTGGAGTTGCTGAAGAGTATTATGACAAATGCCTTAGCCTTCCAATGTACCCTACATTAACTGAAGAAGAGCAAGATTTTGTTATTCAAAAGATTCTGGAATTTATAAAATGAAATCACTAGCGATCATACCAGCCAGAGGCGGTAGCAAACGCATACCTAGGAAAAACATCAAAAATTTCCTAGGTAAACCTATTATTGCTTATTCCATAGAAGCTGCATTAAAGAGTAATCTTTTTGATGAAGTAATGGTCTCAACGGATGATGAAGAAATAGCAGACATTGCCAGGAATTATGGAGCGGCGGTACCGTTTTTTCGTTCAGAACCAAACTCTAATGATTTTGCGAGTCTTAACGACGTTTTGGAAGAGGTTAAAACACAATATGCTCAACACAATCGATATTTTGAAACGGGATGTTGCATACTTCCTACGGCTCCCTTTATTTCAGCGGCCTCCATTACTGAAGCCTATGCCCTCCTTATCAATGGAGGCTTTGACTCTATACGACCGATTGTGAAATATGAATATCCCATTCAGAGGGCGCTTAGGTTAATAGATGGTAGAGTTGAAATGATTGTGCAAGAAAATTACAAAATGCGTTCACAAGATTTTGAAGAGGCTTACCATGATGCAGGACAGTTTTATTGGTTTAAAATGGAAACCTTACTTAAAAGTACAAACAGAGGAGGCATTGAGATTAATAGTTTTGAAACACAAGATATAGATAGTATTGAAGATTGGATGTTGGCAGAAAAAAAGTATCTTCTGCTAGAAACAAAATCACTTTAATGAAAACTTATTTCTTTATTCCAGCTAATAACCAAAGGTTCATTGAAAATTTGCAATTGGTTACGCAAAAATTGGAAAAATTCGTTCGTATCGGATTTAACAGTAATACTAGTTTTCAATACTTGGACACCCTGCTGAAACTGGGATTTGTAAATTTTGTTTTACCTAAAATTGAAAGTTTATCTGCATTGCTACTTATACGTAATTATGTAGCGGAAAGAGCAGAGAATTTTAAACTCATTCTGTTAATAGAAAGCCCAAAGGCTTTAATGAATCTCCCAGAATTAATACAAGTTGACGAGGTTACCAGTATTGGTTTAGGCAGCCACGATTACTGTGATATAATGAACATGGAACATATTCATGCAAACTATGACTGGGCTAACAAATATATTTTGAACTATGCTAAGGCATTTGGAAAGGAAGCCATTGACGTAGTCTCTATGAATATAGAAGATGAGTCCAAATTAAAAGCGGAATTTCTTAATTCAGCTTCCTCTGGGTTCGATGCCAAATTTTTTATTCATCCCATTCAATTGAAAGTTTTTTATGAATTAAATTTCATTTCCCCAGAGGAACTCGAATTGGCCATAAAAGTTCGAGACTATGTTATAAGTATTGGTGGAGTTGAAAATTTTGGAATTTTAAAACTCCAAGGAAGGGTTATAGAAAAACCCCATTTAGATAGATTTAGAAAAATATTAAACGAAAAAAATCATGAAGGCTTTTAGTTTGGGGAATTATTTTGAGGATTTTGAAATAGGTGCCCTGATAGAACATGAAATATCAAAAACCATTTTTGAAAGTGATAATAACCTGTTTTCGCTGCTCACGATGAATCACCATCCTGTGCATTTAAATATGGATTATGCCTCAAAGCAGCAACACGGAAAAATTCTAGTTGTAGGAACTTTAGTTTTAAGCCTTGTAGTAGGAATTACTGTACCAGATATTAGTGGCAGAGCCATTGCAAACTTAGAGTATGAAAGCATAAAACACCTAAACCCGGTTTTTATTGGGGACACGGTTTACGCAAAAACAACAGTACTTGACAAAACCGAATCTAAGAGCAAATCGGACCGTGGGGTTGTTTACGTTGAAACCATAGCCTATAATCAAAATGGCCAACCGATTTTGAGTCTTCGCAGAAAAGTGCTCATACCCAAAAAATTGGTCTAGTTTATTTAATGTAACCTAAAGTAAGTACACTAATTTATCAAATTGACTATTATGAGTGAATACCTGATGCGCAGTTTAATGTTTGTTCCGGCACATAACAGGCGATTAATAGAAAGCGCAATCAAAACCCCTGCCGATATTTTATTATTTGATATTGAAGATTCTGTCCAACCGGTTGAGAATAAACAAATTGCAAGGGACACCATAATTGAATTTATAGAATCTGGAGTATTCAAAAATAGAAATATTTTCCCTCGTATTAATGATCGGGAAAGTGGCCAATTGCTGAGAGATGTTATGCAACTGACCATCCCTGGAATCCAAGGATTTATGTACCCAAAGGCAAAAAAGGGAGATGATATTTACTTTTTCGACAAGCTTTTAGAAACTATAGAGTATGAAAAGGGAATTGAAAAAGGGACTTACAAGATCATTCCTCTTATAGAAACTACTTCTGCTGTAATGAATGTTAAAGAAATATGTAGTGCTTCTAAACGAGTAGTAGCCGTTGCGTATGGTTCTGAGGACTTTATTACTGATCTAGAAGGAGTCCATGATGAAGAACATATTAGCCTTTTCACTCCCAGAGCATTAATTGCAATGGGCGCAAGAGCAAGTGGTGTTATACCAATTGACACTGTTCATGTTAGGGTGAAAGATTTAGCAGACCTAGAAGTCAATTTGAAACTTTCAAAAAAATTAGGTTTTGAAGGAATGCTAGTACTTAATCCAATAGAGATACCTTTAGTCCACCAATATTACTCTCCATCCGCTAAAGAAATTGAAAATTCCGAAGCCATTTTAAGACTGGATGAGGAAGCTCGTAAAAACGGCAAAGGAGTTGCTATCATGGAGGGCAAATTTATTGGTCCACCATTTGTTGCCAAAGCTCAAAAAATACTTAAAAAACAAAAATTAATTACGAATTGTCAGGTATGAAAAAACTAATTATAATTGGAGGATACGGAAACGGCACGGTGGTTCAGTCAACTGTAGTTGATATTAATGCCGTTGAGCCCACGTGGGAAATATTGGGATTCTTAAATGATCGTGAAGTAGATCCAATTAATGGTTATCCCGTTTTAGGTAAAATTGAAAAAGAAGTGATCAATAAGTATCTAGAAGATCCAAATGTATTCTTTTTCTATTCTTTGATCTCTGTAAAACTAAATTATAAGTTTCTAAGCAAACTCACTGATTTGAATATTCCACAGGAAAGGTTTGCGACGGTAATACATCCAACCGCTGTCATATCAAAATTCTCGAAAATTGGCTTTGGTACTTGTATCCAACCCTTTGTATCAGTGGGACCTAATACAGAAATTGGTAATCACGTCCATATTTTCGCTCAATCGTTGATCGGCCATGGTGCCAAACTTGAAGACTATAGTTATGTTGCCAACAATGCCTGTATTGGTGCAGATGTTGTATTGAAAAAGGGTGCATATTTAGGCACAAATGCTACCACAATTGAATTTATAACACTTGGAGAGTGGTCAATAGTCGGAATTGGTTCCGTCGTGATTAGGGATGTAGCCGATTATACCAAGGTGGTTGGTAACCCTTCCAGAGAAATAGGAAAAGTATAAGTAGTATTGAAAAAACAAATGAATATTCTGTTTAGAACGGATGCTGGTGGTAAAATAGGTCTTGGCCATTATTATAGGACATTGCATCTCGCTGAGACTTTAATGTTACAAGGTCATGGCATCACTATGGTACATCGTGCCAGTAATTTTTGGTCCAAGCAGGCAACAATTCCATCAGAAATTAACCTGATTGAAATGGGTTCTACGGAACCGGAAGAGGCAATACTTGCTAGAATATGTGAGGAACAAAATATTGACATTTTATATGTTGATTTGATAATAGATTATAACGAATTTGCTTTTCGTAAAATCAAAGAAAAAGTTACCGTTGTTTTCTATCAAAACCTTTCCTCTTCCAGACATCTGGCTGATATTTATATTTTACCTTCCCTTCATCAACAATCTGAATTTTTTGGTGAATTTGACGAGCATACAAAGGTTTATCAAGGGCTAGAATACTCAATATTTAATAAAGAAATTGCTTCAACTAATTCAAAAACAGCTGCGGACCTAGAAGAAGTATCCTCCGTTTCTATTATAACCGGGGGGAGCGATCCCGAGAACGTGCTTTTGAAAATATATACGCTTCTTAGGCATGTCGATTATAAAAATATTCGGTTTAACTACCACATAGGAGCATCTTTTATTTTCCCAGAAACCATACCAAATAAGTCCGATTTGTTGCCGAATGTAGCATTTATACCCTATAATCCAGAGGTGATTAATAATTCCCAAATAGTTATCGCCGCTTTTGGTGTTTCAGTTTATGAATTAATGTCCATTGGTATGCCGCTAATCTGTGTGGGTCATCAATTGTCGAATGCAGTTGCATTGCATCATCTAAGCAAAGTCACTTTAGCCCTGCAAGATTTAGGTCTTATAAATGAATTGAAATCAGAAGATTTGAATAAGGAAGTAACTGAATTAATACACAACAAATCATCCCGATTGCGAATTTCAGAAGCCGCCAAAAATAGTATTGATCAAAATGGAGTTCGTAGAGTAATCGAGATTTTAAATAATATAAAGCCAAAAATATCATGAGTACCTTTATAATAGCTGAATTATCAGCCAATCATAACCACGATTGGGAGCTTACCGAAAAAACGATTCGTGCAATTGCTACCACTGGTGCCGATGCCGTTAAAGTTCAAACATACACACCGGATTCGTTAACGTTAGATGTGGATAATGAATACTTTGGCCCTCGAAAAGAAGGGTTATGGAAAGGTCGCCGTCCTTATGAACTTTTCAAAGAAGGCAGCCTACCTTATGAATGGCATCAACGAATCCAAGATTTAGCCAACGAACTAGGACTCACATTCTTTTCTACACCATTCGATTTGGAAGGAGTAGACTTTTTGGAAACATTGAATGTTCCTATTTACAAAATTGCATCACTTGAGATTACCGATATTCCGCTTATTAGATATGTTGCTTCTAAAAATAAGCCTATGATTATTTCAACTGGTGTTGCGGATATAGAAGATATTGAATTGGCAATAGAAACTTGCCGAAATGAAGGGAATCAGGATATTACCTTGCTAAAATGCACCTCAGAATACCCTGCACAAATCAGTGATGCAAACCTTTTAACAATTCCTGAAATTAAAAATCGGTTTGGAGTAAAAGTTGGTGTGTCAGACCATTCCTTTGGCAGTACCGTACCTATGGTGGCAGTTGCATTAGGTGCCACTGTAGTAGAAAAGCATATTATATTGGATCGAAATTTGGGTGGACCAGATGCTGACTTCTCTATGGAACCCCATGAGTTCAAAGAGATGGTAGAGAAAGTAAGAGAAGTGGAACAATCACTTGGAAAGATTACATTCGACGTTTCCGAAAAGAACAAATCAAGAAGACGCTCCATTTTTGTTTCCCAGGATATTAAACAAGGGGAGGTTTTTACAAATAAGAATATTAAATCGGTAAGGCCTGGCGCAGGACTTCACCCAAAATTTTACAATGAGGTTATTGGAAAAAAGGCATCAAAAAATTACAAGAAAGGCACTCCACTTGATATTTCAACAATTGAATGAATAAAATCTTATCACTATCCAAAGATGCTGCATCAAATAGAGTAGTTCAGTTTATTATAAGCAGATATTTCACATATTTATTGCAATTTGTGAACTCTATGCTTATAGCAGCTTTTTTGGGGCCCTATGCACTAGGAATATGGGGTTTTATAAACTTAATTATCCAGTATTTCTACCAAATAAATTTGGGAATTCCCCATGCTGCCAATGCTATTATAGCAGTTGAACATGATAACGACCAGTATACATCCAAAATATTAGCAAACTCAATCTCTCTATTGTTAATGTTATCGGCTATTGTCGTTATTTTAATTGGACTATACTATATTTTTGATTGGAATCTCGGCCATAAATATGACTTGTCCATATATGTTATACGGATTGGTGCCATAATAATTTTAAATTATTTCATAGTTTTATTTAGTAATATTTTTAGAATAAAAGGAAAACTGTTCGAAATTGCGTTTAGTCAAACCTGCCAACCTGTCTTTAATTTAGTCACAATTCTATTTTACAAAAATGATGATTTACTAAGTGCTTTAGTTTGGGCCAATCTAATAGCCTTTGTAATAATAGTAGGACTATACATAATAAGATCTCCAATAAAATTAGGGATTAATTTAAGTAATAAAACAATTGTAAGTATTGGTCGGCGGGGTTGGTTTTTATTTCTCTATAATTCTTCATTCTACTTGATATTTATATCGACAAGATCCTTTGTCAGCAGTTATTATTCGGTTACTGAATTTGGTTATTTCACCTTCGCTTTTACTTTGGCTAATGTTGTTTTATTACTATTTCAATCCTTTGCAAATTTAATATTTCCAAAAATTCTAAATAGATTGGCTAAAACAAGTGCTGAAAACAGTAAAATTATTATAAATCAAATTAGATCATCCTATATAACATGTTCTCATTTATTAGGGTACTTTGCAATTATTCTATACCCTGTTTTCGTTCAATTTTTCCCGAAATATGATTCTACCCTAATTTGTTTCCGTTTAACAGTACTGGCTGTATTAATTAGCACAAATACATTTGGATATCAGACTTATCTTATAGCCAAGGGCAGGGAAAAAGTTTTAGCAAAATTTTCATTCATCGCTTTAATTATAAACATTGTATCTGCATTAATACTAGTTAAAATTAACAGTGGTTATGAATATATTATTCTATCAACAATTATCAGCTATTTAATTTACACATTCTTGATATGTAGATATAGTCTAAACTATCTTGAAGTCAAAACAACAATGGCAGAACTTTTAGAATACTTTTTTCCTTTAAAAATCTCAGTACCATTTTTCATGGTGATGATTTTCACAGTGGCACACCCTCATAATATATGGTATATTTTACCACTAGCTATATTTGTGGTCCTTAATAAAGCTGAATTGTTTCAGGCGCTTAAAATGATAATCAAGACCATTCGTAATCCTGAAATAATTAATATTTGAGAAGCAAATTAATTTAGCTGATAAAAAAACTATGTTTATACCCCAAAGCAGTTCCTGTATTTTTTTACCATCAATAGAGAACCATCATAACTGTTTCCTACCTGTGATGCAGCGATTAAATGAAGGTGGAATATCGGCATATATTTTAATTGTTAATGAATTAATAACCCACAATCGCACATTTGAAGAGAAAACATCGCAATATTCTAAAAAATGCACCATTACATTCTTACTTTCTTCTATGAATCAATGGCCGCCTAATATAAAAATTATTGTTGGTAATGACAGTGATCCAGCAACATGTGTAATTCTCAGAAAGGCACAAAAACTTGGTTTCAAAATTATATTAATGCAAGATGGATGGCTAGACCACAGAAATATAAAGCAACCTTTGTACAAAAAAAAGTCACTATTTAATCCGTTAAAATTAAGGTTACACAAATTTCTTACTAACCCTAAAATGCCAACTAGGAAATATATCCATAACCTTATTGGCCAGAATTCAGATTATTTTCTTGTGTATTCCTCCAAAGCCAAGAAGGAATTTGAAAAGGCAAGAATTAACCATAACACTATTTTTGTTACAGGGAGTCCTAGGTATCAAATACTAAAACGGAATTTTGTACCTCCGCAAAAATATGAAAAATGCAATGTCCTGTTTTCAACTGTTCTAGCTAATAAAAATGATTTAGCTGATTTTGAACTTTCTCTATCATGGATTACTCGTACATTTCCAGATGATTTGTTAATAATCAAAATTCATCCTATGGAGAACCCGACTATATACACACCATTTCTATCAGATAAAATTAGAATTGAGAATATAAAAATTAGCGAATTTTTGCAAAAATATAAAATTTCCTATAGTTTTTGTTTTGCATCCACTGTTATCTACGATATGCTGATGATCGGTGTACCAATTGTTCAATTAGCACCTCCTGCTATGTTAAAAAGGTCATGTAACTTCAATCTAGATTTAAAGATTGCAAGAAATATACAAGAGTTTAGTGAAAGTGTTTCGAGTTATTGTTTGAACAAAGAACAAGAAGTGGGGTCTCAATATCTTGAAGATTTAAAAAAAGATCATAACTCAATAGATAAAATTTATCAAACTATAAAGAAACTTCCAGAATGATTTCAGTAATATTTTTAAATTATAATAGACGTGAGGATCTACGAAGATCGCTTCAAAAAATATTCAAACAACAAGATGTTGAATTTGAAGTTATTGTGGTTGATCAAAACTCTACTGATGGTAGTATTTCAATGATACAAGAAGAGTTTTCGGAAGTTCGGTTATTTCCATTAAAAGAAAATTTAGGCGTTGCTGGTGGCCGTAACTACGGGGCTGAAAAATCATTAGGAGAATATTTAGTTTTTATAGATGATGATGCCGAGTTTATTAGCCAAGATGCATTGTATAAAACTTCCCTTGTGTTTGATAACAATAAAAATATCAACGTTATAGCATTTAATGTAAATGGCCATCCAGAAAGACCAGAAAAGTATAAATTTTTCTCAAATAAAAAAGACAAATTTACAAATAGTTATATTGGCTGTGGACATGCAATAAGACAAGAAGTATTTTATAAACTTGGAGGATATACGAAGGAACTCTTCTTTTGGGGAGAAGAAATTGAATTCGCAATTAAGACATTCTCTATCCCTAACAACAGAATTCTGTTTAAAGGTGATATTGTTTTATTCCATAGGGTAAGTCAAATTTCCAGATTAAAATGGAAAGAAGGACGGTTCTATTATAAAGTAAGGAACCGGATGGCAGTAATGCATACGTTTTTCCCTTTTCCCATAAGTACATTATATTTCACTTATTATTGTTGTGCATATTTTATTAGAGCGGTTCAACTTAAAGAAGTTAATTCCTTTTTCAAAGGAATCAAAGATAGTTTTAATCTTAAATTAGTAGAAGGTAAAAACTTGAATTTTCAGCAATCCAAAAATTATATTTTACCAAAATGAATAATCGTATAATCAGGGGGTATATTTTTTGCATATTCATATTTTTAAATATGATGTCCTTTGATGTGGTGTTAGTAAGTTATATTCCTGCAGCTATTACAAAATTCATTATCCTTTCTGGACTATTGGCCACCTCCAACTTAAGATCCAACTCCAAAAGAAATATGGACATTTTCAAAGTAGTTCTAATATATGGAATTTTGAATATTGTCGTGGGTGTAATTATTTTACCTGAAAACTTGACTTCAGAAAATTTTAGTTCAATCTTTTCATTGGTGGTAACGGGTTATGTTTTTACACACCATAATTACACACGCGAAACTAAAAATCTCATAATTAAGGTTTTAATTTATGCACCAATAGGTGTTTTAATTTTAGGTTTGGTCTATCAACTGGTTTTGAACAGGTCAATTTTTCGTTTTGAAGGAGGAGGCATTTATCGATTACAAGGTGCTAGCGTTCCAGCCCATTACGGAATGATATGTTTCTTTGGCATTTTCGCTCAAAATATCAGTTTTTTTATCTTTAATAAAAAGGGTATAATCAATAAAATAATCTTTCTTTTATTATTTGTTATACTCTATTTAACTGGGGCTAGAACAGCATTGCTCTGTTCAATAATATTAACTGCATTTTACTTTTCAAAATATTTAAAATATCCAACTTGGAAAAAGGTATTGGCAAGTATCATTTGGATGGGGACTTCTATATTATATTTAATTATAGACAATACAAGAAATAATGTAACAGGGGACAATAATGAATTAATAAACACATCTGGCCGGACAGAGGCCTGGGCCTTTTTTTATAGAAGATTTTTAGACGAACCAGTTTGGGGGATAGGAAGTGGCAATAGTTCAAAATTTATGAAGAACTCAATTATAGAATTTTTTATTACTCCACACAATGAATATTTACGATTAATAGTAGAAACCGGTCTAGTTGGTGCATGTATTATAATTATACTTGTTGTCCCCAAATTATATAAAAATATAAGTTTAAATAAGCTGAAAGGAAAAAATACAGATTTCACAATTGCTATATTGTATCTTACTGTCCTAATATTTTCTATAACAGACAATACCTTTGCCACCTATCAATTTTATATCCCTTTCTTATTAATTATTAATTATGTTGATTTTTTTGAACAAAAAAAATCATTGATCAGAAAAAACAATGTACAAAAGGATTACACTTATATCACTTAATTTAACAATACTTACCTATAATAAATTTATTGATTCTATTGTTGATCCAATAATATTGGGGAAAATTGAATCAAACTATACATGTTTTGCCAATGTCCATATGTTAATTGAGGCGCATAACGATACAAAATTTGCCAAAGTTGTTAATAATGCAAAATTTTGTGTTACAGATGGTGTTCCTTTATTAAAAGCAATTAATTGGTTATATAATATGAATCAGGAAAGAATAGCTGGAATGGATATATTGCCTGATTTATTAAGCATTTCAGAAAAGAAAGGTATACCTGTATATTTCTATGGAGGAACAAATGAAATGCTGGAGTCTACAATAGAATATTGTAGTAAGAATTACCCTAGTTTATTAATAGCTGGAGTGTGCAGTCCTCCTTTTCGTAAATTAACAACACAAGAGGATCAACAAGTAATTAATAAAATAAACCAAAGTGGCGCTAAAATTGTGTTTGTGGCCCTAGGATGCCCTAAACAAGAAATTTGGATGTCGAACATGACCAATAAAATAAACGCCAGTATGCTTGGCATTGGAGGCGCACTTCCCGTTATGATTGGCATTCAAAATAGAGCACCTAAATGGATGCAAAAATACAGCCTTGAGTGGTTATACCGCTTAATACAAGAACCTAATCGATTGTGGAAACGATACTTTTATACAAATACGCTATTTATACTACTACTTACTAAAGATTTTATTTTAGTAAAAATTCTTGGTAGAAAAATTAAAATAAATAATTAGAGCCTGTTTAAATTTTAATGATAGAATTGGTTATAGCTTATTTTTGTGCGAACCAAGGCAAATTTTGAAGGGAGGTTTGACGTACGATAGCCAAGCTATCATGAAAAATTTAACGCAGGTAGAGCCAAAAAATAGTATAAACAAACTATTGGTTAATTTTTAAACAGGCTCTAAAAAAATAATACATAAGCGATGTAATCATGGGTTGTTTTATAATACTATCACCCGTCTGCTATCAAATTCTCACTAAATGCTTATTAGTCACGATTGCAGATTTGGGTTTTGATTACATTAGTCTACATTCAAAATTAGACGTGTTAAGAACTAATAATTGAATTAAGTTTATAATTTAGCGATAATCTATTCATTCCTAGCCTTACAAAATAATATAAACTCACTGATCCAATAATACTTCACGCTTTGAAATAAACAGAATTCTTAGACAACTCGTAAACGAATTGTCACTCAAACTAACGGTTATCCAATTCCTCAATAAAGTCAATTTATTCTGCAACAAATAGTACAATTTTTGGATTCTATTTAAACATTAAAACTATTTCGCATGTATATCGAATTCTCTACGCTATTTTTTGAAATTTTATCATAACTTCAATTGATTATTCGAAATAATGTTCTATTTTTGTGTAATATATATACTACTTATGGTATAATATAAACTACTATAAGGGGTAATCAAAAACTTAATACCTAAAATTCAAGATGCAATTCTAACCCAATTGCGGACATTAATTACTCAACGTTATACTCTTATGAAAAATCGACTATCTGGCCTTCTCCCGAAGGTGCATCTCTGGACAGATGTAGTACTACTGAATGCTTCTTTTTTTCTTGCTTATGCGCTACGTTTTGAAACCCTTCCCCAGCGAATCGGAGATCCTTATCTGAATATGCTGCTGGTGGCCAACTTAATCTGGTTTTTCTCTTCGAGCATCAACAAGACCTATGTTTTTACGCGACACTCCTATCAACTATTTATACAATTAACCACCTTATTAAAAACGGCTGTCTTACATGCGGGCATAATGATGGCCTTTATGTATTTGGCTCAGGTGGGTGATATTTACTCCCGTTCTCAGTTTTTGATGTCCTATACTTTCTTTGCAGTGGTATCTACCATTGCCAGAGCAGTAACCGTAGGCAGTCTGAAACTATACCGACAGGCAGGTTACAACCATATCCGCTTTGCCGTAGTGGGTGGTGGAGAGCTGGCTCGTATGATCCGGAATTTTTATAAGGAACGTAAAGAACTGGGTTACAAATTTTATGGGAACGTAGACATGCAACCAGACAATAGCCAAATTGAGGCATTGGAAAGCATGGTAAAGACTCAAAAACTAGATTATTTATATTGCTGTATGTCGGAGCTTACTGACGAACAGGTGAGTGAGATTATCAGGATGGGGGAACGCCAACGTACCCAAATTCGGTTGGTACCAGATTTCCGGGGTTTTATGAGTAATATGGCCAGTATTGAATACCATGACACCTATCCGGTTCTACAAATAAATACAAAGCCTTTCTCCAATGTTCAGGAGCAAACGATTAAACGGGTATTTGATATTACATTTTCGAGTATGGTGATGATCTTAGGGGCACCTTTGTTCCTATTGTTGATAGCCGTAGTAAAGGTATCCTCTCCTGGACCCGTTTTCTTCCGTCAGAAAAGATCAGGACGTTGGGGTGAAATTTTCGAAATCTATAAATTCCGGAGTATGTATCAGGATGCCGACAAAATGGGCTTACAACATTCCCAAGGAGATAATGACCCTAGAATTACCCCTATTGGCAAAATTCTTAGAAAAACACGGTTGGATGAGTTACCTCAGTTTTTCAATGTGATGAAAGGGGAAATGTCCGTAGTAGGCCCTCGTCCCTTGTACAAATACGATGTGGATATGCTGATGGAAGCGGAACCCCATGATTTTCAAAGGTTATTGACCGTCAAACCGGGTATTACCTCCATTGGTCAGATACAGGTTGGCTATGCGGATACCGTAGCTAAAAATGTAGAAAGGCTTAAATATGATGTTCAATATCTAAAATCCTATAGCTTATTCGATGACATTTCATTGATCTTCAAAACCGTACAGGTGATGGTTTTAGGACGAGGACAATAATACAAAATCTAATTAAACAAATATATTTCGGGAATAAACCTAACAGGACTGTTTTTTTAGGTGGATTTTTTATAATAAAACAAAAAGTAGTTATCGGCTAGAAAATCGTGTTCCTGTACCATTTGTTAACCGATAGCAATATTAAATAAGTCGTGATAAATTCAAATATCTTTTAAAGTCAACACCATACAAGTTTACTATTTACAACTATCCATTGCACAAAATGAAAAAACGTACATTTAAATTATTGACCCTTGCATTCTTACTCACAACGGTGATGTATAACTGTAAGAAAAAAGAAGAGCCATTCCCGGATTCTCCAGACAGCGCCTTGATCACTGAAATCAATGCGATTGAAGTGGAAGAGATAACAGTTACTGCTCCTGCCGCTGTAACTTCCACAGAGTCCTCGATTACCGCTTCACCCAAAGCAACGGCAACGGCAACGGCTCTTGCTTCGGTAACAGCAGGAAACATTCCTCCTGCAGTTACTACTACTGCTGCTGAATTTTCGTCAGTATTGACTCCAGCAGAAATAGCTACTCTAAAAGCAGTGGACGCAACCGCACTTGCTTCCATTCAAGCGAATGGAACATTACCTGCAGCGTTGAAAGCTATTGTAGACAAAATTGCTGCAGATCCAATTCTGAAAGCCTATCTGCCTACTTCAGTATTGCCTACCGTTGCAGGTGTTTCTATTTCTGGAACACGTGTTGCAGCTAATGAATTGGTTGAAGCAATTGCTGCAGAAGAAATAAAAGATGAATGTTTGCAAAAAGCACAAGCAGCGTTTGATGCGGTAAAGTTAAAACTGGACAACAAAAAAACTTCGGAAACAGCCAAAGTGACAGCAGCTTATACTGCTGCGACTGCCCCTTTAGCAGCAGCAGAAACTGACTGTAAAGCAGCAGTCACTGTTAAATATGCTACCTTAGCCACGCAGGTGATTACCATTTTTGCAACCACCCAAACCACGCTTGAATCCATTAAAACTATATTAGGCCCAGAACTGTATGATGTTTATACTGCTATATTAAATGCACAGCTGGTAGGCTACCTTAATGCGATATATAATTTGAAAGCAGCGGATTTAAAAGCATGTACTGCCAAAACAACTGCAGCGACAAACAATGCAGCCGCTGCAAGAACAGCGGATATGGCTAAAGTAAATGCTAACTATGCTGCTGCACTTGCCAAAGCAGAAAATAGAAGACTTGCTCTGCTACAAAGTTGCCATAACCAAGGTGGTGGAAACTAATAAAAAATATAAGAAAAGATTATGGAAGGGCGGCTTATGGCTGCCCTTCCTTTTGTGGTTTGGGATGAGCCATACCGTGGCACAAGTGAATTTGTCTGGGAAACCAGGGCTTATTTACACGCCCAATGCCGTGGCTACGGATGATGGGTTATTCAGGGTGGGTTATAATTTCAACCCGATGAAATACGGTTTGCGCAGGCAGGGCAGAAATCCAGAGCAGATCCTTTTTGCCAATATAACCCTATTGAAAAGATTGGAGGTTAATGTCAATTTCTTACAATTGATAGGAACCGACAGCCATCCTGTAAAGGAAGCTTTAGGAGATCGGCAATTGGATATTCGCTATCTTATTCTAAAAG
>CAXBLH010000055.1:0-18940 GCA_963976315.1 uncultured Dyadobacter sp. | reverse complement strand
AGCATACTCCAAATCTTTGATAATAAACTCATTGATTTTACTAACTTCCGTCACTGGGGTTTTAGCCTCATAATTGGGTTTTTGAATATTATTCGCTACCGAATCCTCGGTCATCAATGGTACAGCACCAAAAGCATTTGTTAAATCGTAATAGCCCAACGATCTCAGAAATTTCAATTCCCCTAAAAACTGCTCTTCTTCCGCCTGTGTTAATGATTCTATTTTTGGTACATAATACAAAGCATTATTGGCATCCGAAACCATTTTAAACTGATGCTGCCAAGCAAAAGCCAAGTAGGTATTGGTAGGCCCCCAATTACAGTCTGACATTAAACCAACATCACCACCAGACTTGGCATGACCGGCATCGGTGGTTAAGTCTGTAATGGTAACCTGAAATCCGGCATAGTACATCCAGGAATCATTTATACCACTAGGCTGCTTTAATCTGGAATATACTGCATTCACAGCGGCAACTGCATCATCTTTTGACTGAAATGCATTTGCGTCAGTCAAGATACTATACACATTCGGCTCGATCATCTTGTCACAAGAGACCGACAGGAACAACATGACTAATGAAATTATGGATATGCGTTTCATTTTATAATATTTTTAATTTTATAATAAGCTCAAATTCAATTGGCTTCAAACCTTGCAATTGAATGGCCTTTTAATTCATTCTTGCAATTAGAAAGTAATCTTCAAACCAGCGGTATACGTACGGTAGGCTGGAAATGCGGTATAATCCAAACCAGAGGAAAGGTTTACACTGTTTGCAGAAGTAGCAGTATTTGCAGCTTTGGTATTCACCTCAGGATCCGATCCGGTGTAGCCCGTGATCGTGAAAAGGTTTTGAATAGTACCATAAACTTTTACCTTCAACTTTCCGCCAGCAACTTCGCTTAAAGGTAAGTCATAGCCCAGTGTTACCATTTTACATCTTAAAAAAGAGGCATTTTCTATAAATCTGGAATTGATATAGCCTCCATAAGAAGTAGTCGCATAACCATCTCGTGGTATATCTGTATTTTCGTTAGCAGCAGTCCAACGATTCAGTGCGGTTACGCCATAGCCTGACTCTAACATCAAGGCATTTGCGTTGTACAAGCTATAATCCAAAGCGCCTTGCATGAAGACATTCAAATTAAAACCTTTGTAACTAAACTCATTGCCGATACCATAGGTATAATGCGGATTGGCATTACCCAAGTAGGTACGGTCTCCAGAATTAACTACACCATCCTCGTTTACATCCTTATATTTAGGACTTCCTGCTGGTGCACCTGGTTGTGCTGCATAAGTTTCGCCCGTTTTAATTACACCATCGTATACATATCCATAAAAGCTACTTAATTCTTTACCTGGCTCTAATTTTGTAAAATCAACACCTCGGCCACCATAAGGATTAGCTGTTTGGGTAATGATATAGGGCCTTCCTCCTAGGTCCACGACTTTTTGCTTGTTGAACGCAATGTTCAAGGAAGTCTTCCATTTGAAATCACCGGTAACGATGTTTTGCGAATTGACAGAAAGCTCCACGCCGTGGTTTTCGATGGCACCAGCATTCACGATCTGGCTGCTGAACCCTTGCCAATCTCCAATCGGAATATTCATCAACAAGTCTTTAGTATTCTTTTTGTAATAGTCAAATGTGGTAGAGATCCTGCCATTCAAAAATGCCATATCAAAACCTATATCAAACTGCGCAGTACTTTCCCATTTAAGGTCTGGATTTGGTAAACGAGATGCCACTACCCCAGCATAAGAATTATGGCCATCCAATGTCACATTTACGGGAGAGAAAGTGGTCATGTACGCATAGTCCCCTATACGGTCGTTACCGGTAATACCATAACTTACTCTTAGTTTTAGATCTGAAAACAGATTCATTCTTTTCACAAATTCTTCATCTCCTAGTCTATATGCAAATGACCCGGATGGGAAATAACCATATCGGTTGTTTTCTCCGAAACGCGACGAACCATCTCTTCGGATTGTAAAAGTGGCAAGGTATTTGTCTTTAAAGGTATAGTTCACTCTACCATAGGCAGAAGCAATTTTGGAGTTGATTCGGCTACTAGTTGCACCAACACGTTCGGTACCAGCACCCAAATTATTATACAAATAGATATCAGAACTAAAATTCTGAACTGCGGTATAATTAAATTCGCTCTTGTCGTCCTGTGTAGACACCCCGGCAATCGCATTTACGGAATGTAGACCAAATGTTTTGTTATAAGTAAAGTACGTTTCGATCAGGTTACGCATTGTATTCGCGTTGTTAATCGTGGCACGGCCTTTTACTTTTTCGCCATCTACCAAGTCTCTTGGCAAATAAGTACCTTCTTTGGTATTGGTATATTCGGTACCTGCATTCACTCTAAACGAAAGCGCTTCTGTAATTTGATAATCCGCGAAAGCATTCAAATACACCTTATTCCCCGATTTATCATTAGTGGGTGCCAATAGCCATGCCAATGGATTATCTCTTCCCTGAAAACGGGCAAAGGTACCATCAGCATTATAGGCGGGCGTTGCAGGTGAAGCCGACAAAATACCATACATGACGTTCGAGGGTACAATGGTGCCATCATAGTTTTTGAATTTTGAATTGGTATGTTCAGCATATACATTCGCCCCAATTTTGAATTTTTCATTCAGTTTTTTATCCGCATTTAATCGAACTGAGTAACGGTCAAAATCGGTATTTTTCAATGCTCCTTTTTGAGAAAAGTAATTCATCGAAAGAGCTATTCTTGTTTTTTCATCACCACCATTGGCAGCCAAGCTATAACTTTGAACAGATGCGTTACGGGTAGCAAGCTTGAACCAATCGTTGTTAATTCCACTTGCCAAATCAGTAGCGGTATAAGTGACGGGCAATCCCTTTTCTGCATTCTTATCATTAGTGATTTGCATCGCTTGCAATCCAGTCATTTTATCATAACCATTCACTACTTTTTGAAAACCACTGTAAACATCCAATGAGATGGTTGATTTCCCCGCTTTACCACGTTTGGTCGTTATGATTACAACGCCATTGGCTCCACGTGCACCATAAATGGCGGTAGCGGAGGCATCTTTAAGTATTTGAATGTCGTCAATATCATTTGGGTTAATTTCCTTACCCGTTTCCGAAGGGAATCCATCGACAATATAAAGTGGCTCATTAGTAGAGGAGATAGAGTTACCGCCTCGAATACGAACAACCGTGGTTCCACCTGGTGCCGAACTAGACTGATTAACCTGTACACCTGCTGCTCTGCCCTGAAAGGCCTGTGCTACGTTTGCCGTCGAGCCACCCAAATTCAGTTCTTCACTGGATATGGAACTTACCGCTCCTGTTAAATCCTTTTTCTTTTGGACGCCATACCCTACTACCACCATTTGGTCTAAGGTTTTAGCATCTTCCTCCATGGTCACAGACAGCTGGGTTTGTTTACCAACTACCATTTCCGTTGTTTTGAATCCAATAAAAGAAAAGCGAAGCACCGATTTTTCATTTGGAACTTCCAAGGTAAACTTCCCTTCTACATCAGAAATTACACCTAATGTGGTGCCGATTACCGATATGTTGGTTCCTGGAATTCCTTCTCCCCGTCCGTCTAGTACCACTCCTGATACCCGTATTTCTTTAGTAGCTTGTGCAAGCGCACAATAATTTAAGAAAAGGGAGCAAATTAGTAATTTGAGTAAAAACTTTGTACTCATCAAAATTGTGATTAAGGTTAATAAATATTGCCGCATGCGTTTATACAATTTCCTACGATATTGTGAATAAATGTATGCTTAACAACAAATATATTGTTTCTACGTGCTCGAACACAGAATACATAAAAAATTCCTGCATTTTCAACTTTTAGCCCTATTTATTACTGCAATTACCTACTTAATGATAGAATCTTCGGCAAAATATACTTTTGACCTTAACAAACATATCCTATAAATGTGCGATAAAAACCAGGGATTACGGCCGTTAGGTTGGTGTAGTAAAAACGGAAAGTTACATCTCCTCAAAAAAATTCAAATTCAAACAAAAAAAAAGCCACTACCCAAGGGTAGTGACTCTCACTTTATTAGACATTATCACATGATCTTGAGGTATCCCCATCGGCTAACTATTAATAGCAAAATAGCTTTATAAAGTCCATCGTGATAACGTAAAGGATGAAAATTCTAATTCACAATTATCTTACGACTCTCTGTTCCTGATTTGAATAGGTATATACCCGACTTCCAATCTTTGACATCAATTTCAGAATGAACGCTGTCTAATCGTTTTACGCCATTTACGTCATAGACTTCAATGGATTCCAGTTGGTCGGCCCTTTCCACTATTACTTTATCATTTGCCGGATTAGGATATACTTTTAAGTTATTTTTAGCATTGTTTAGATGAATAATTCGAGAATATTCATAGGTACCATCTAAATCAATTTGTTTGAGCCTATAATAATTATTTGCTTTTGGAGTAACATCCAAAAACTCATAGGAATGTACCACCATGGATTCTCCCAACCCATCAAGCGTACCAATTAATTCAAAATCCTTTGCATTTTCACTACGCTCAATTTCAAAAATTTTGTTTTGTAATTCAGAGGTTGTTGACCACGACAGCAAATTTCCTTGGTCTTTGCTTATTCCAAAAAAGCTAGCTAATACAACAGGAAGGGGATTGAACATAGCAATGCCCTCGCTTATCAACACCAAATTAGAAACTAAATTATTTCTAACATTCACATAATAAATTCCAGGCTCCGTAGTTTCAACAGAATTAGTGCCACTAATAGTTTTCCAAAAACTTCCATCTTTATACCAGGTATAACTATTATTAGAAATCGTTCCACCAGCCTCTACACTTAGTATTGCACCTGATCTTTGGATAGTAAGAATTCTTTGATAATAATTCAAATCAATTTTGGAGTTATTTTCTTTCATTCCTGTGAAATTCAGTGCATTATTATCTATACCTACAAAGGCCGATACACTTATATTAGATAAACTTGGCACCGGTCCTGAAAACTTATTGTTACTGAGATTCAAATAATTTAACAATGGTATATTGTTTATCTCCGCCGGAATAGCACCCGAAATTTGGTTAAAGGAAAGGTTTAAAACCTGAAAATCCTGCAAATTCAAAAGTTGACTCGGGAATTCATACAGTAAATTATTTTCAGCAAGTAAATAATATAATTTTGTTAAATTTGAGAGTGATAAGGGTAATGATGTTATTTGATTATTACTGATAATTAATGTTTCTAGAAGCCCTAGATTCCCAAATGAATCTGGTAGAGATCCAGTAAATTTATTGTTTGATAAATCTATATTCTTTAAGGTTCCAATATTACCAATATTGGAAGGAACTTCACCTTCAAAATCGTTTCCACCTACCCACAATGTCTCAAGTTTTATTAAGTTTGATAATGTTGACGGCAAGCTACTAAAGTGATTATTCCCCAAACCCAAAAATTGTAACGAAGTCAAATTACCAATTGTCTCCGGTACCGAACCATTAAAATTATTATTAAATAAGCTTACACTTCCCAAAGTACTTATATTACCAATTTCTGATGGTAACTGACCCGAAAAATTATTGTTGGATAACAAGAGATCAACTAGACTCGAAAGCCTTTCAATTTTAGGCGAAATACTACCTGTCAGGTTATTTTCAAAAATTAATAAGGATTGCAACATGGATAAATTATATAATTCATCTGGAATTTCCCCATCTAGTAAATTGCCACTTAATTGAAGTTCTGTTAATTGATCTAACTCCCCCAACTCTGCTGGTATATTTCCTGTAAATTTATTATAGCAAAGTCGTAATATTTTTAATTCTTTTAGCAAACCAATCTGGGCTGGGATGGCACCAGAAAGTTGATTACTAGATAGAGAAAGAACCTGCAGCTTTGTTAAATAGCCAAACTCAGCTGGAATTGTACCTGCGAGTTGATTATTTTCAAGGGACAACTGCTCCAATTTAGCTAGACTCCCTAACTGTACAGGCAGACCATTAATTAATTTATTATAGTTCAGATTTAGGGACTTAATCTCGCTTAAATAAATCAACTCACCAGGAATGGAGCCTGCCAAATTATTATTATACAAATTCAATTCAGAAACCCGATTATTGCTACAACTCACGCCATACCAACCACACGGATTATCTCCTACATTTCCAGGGACATTCCAGCCATATTTATTGGTCCAGTTACTTCCATTGGTAGAATTATAAAGCGCCACTAATGCTAAACGATCGCCTTCTAAGGACTGGGCGGTGGCGGAGAAACTTAACAACAAAATTGAATAAAGTAATATTTTTTTCATAGGGTTTATATCAAACTAGTATTGAAACTATATTTTTTATTAAATATAATTTCAATATTAGAAATACGGATATCATTTATTCATAGATTTGACGTATAATTATTTCTATACTATACATTATATTGATTACCAATCAGTTACATCTCCTAAAAAAATACCTACGCAAGTATTTTTACTAACATAGGCATATTTACAAATTAAAAAACCACAAAGGAACTCCTTAAAAATTGGATTTCAATAGATATTTAGCATAGAAATCATCGATTACCTTAACGACATCATCGGGTGTGTCAACCACACTGATCCATTTCATATCTTCCAGACTAATGTTTTTCTCTACAAGCATCACATTTTTGATCCAATCGAGTAATCCACTCCAATAACTGGTAACCACCAATACAGTTGGGAAACGACCAATTTTTTTTGGTTTGAATCAACGTCATGGCTTCAAAAAGCTCATCCATTGTACCAAAGCCACCCGGCACTACAATAAACCCCTGAGAATACTTTACAAACAAGACCTTTCAAACAAAGAAGTAATCCATCCTTTTTGGCATTTTCGAATAGTCCGCCTGTTCAACTTACAAAAAACAAACGGGGCTATGCTTACAATGCGATCCCGAATCTAGATGCAACCGAATTTGATAATTTCTCCGAGTTTCTGGTTCCAACGATTTTGGGTGTACAAGAAAAAACAGGAATTACATTTGACTATATCAGCCCCGTAAACGAACCACAATGGGATTGGAGCGACGGCGGACAGGAAGGAACGCCCTTTTATAACCATGATATAGCACAAATCACAAAATCGCTGAGCAAAAACTTAACCGACAAAAGCATACCTACCAAAATTACTATAGCGGAATCTGGGCAATTGGAATATCTCTATTCAGCGTTCAACCGGCCAAATACCAGTAATCAAATCACAGTTTTTTTTGACAAAAACTCCGTGGACTATATTGGGGATTTGCCAAACTTGGAACCCACTATTGCTGGACATAGTTATTGGACGACCTCGCCTTACCAAGCTGGAAAAACGAAAAGAGAACAATTAATGCAGGCGCTTGATACAAAATCAAACCTGAAATACTGGATGTCGGAATATTGTATCTTAGGTGATAACGACGGAGAAATACAAGGTAATGGCAAAGATTTGGGTATAGGCCCTGCTTTGTATGTTGCCAAAGTAATCCATAATGACTTAGTCAATGCCAATGCCTCAGCTTGGCACTGGTGGACTGCTATTTCTGCCTATGACTATAAAGACGGCTTGGTGTATGTTGACAAAACCGAAACCGATGGTAGCTATCAGGATTCCAAAATGTTATGGGCGTTGGGAAATTACAGCCGATTTATAAAACCAGGCGCCATACGGATCGGTACTGAAATAACAAATGGAAACGATGGTCTTTTTGTGTCGGCTTATATAAATACCGATCAAAACATGGTAACTGTTATTACGAATAGTCGAACCGACGCTTTGGAAATGGAAGTAAAGGGTATTAACGGCAATTTAACTAAAACCAAATACTACCAAACCTCTGAAACTGCTTCCTTAAAACCAGTAGAACTAGCCACCACTAACGGCAAGATCACTATTCCTGCTCGATCCATTGTTACGATGGTAGGTCAGTTATAGGAATGATTGGGATTGAAATTTAAAAAGCTATGTTTTCAATGCAATTAGCTTGAAAACGTAGCTTTTTTAATCATTATACCATTTGATCAATGCTCCTTTTCCATCTGAGACTTAATAAATGGTATTCGAGGTGCAAAAAAGTAGCCGGTGAGGCTTGCGAATAAAATAGGCACAAAGTATGTAAAACCTGTAAGAGTGGCCAATAAAATGGTGGTACTCATAGGAGTTCGCGTCACACAAGCGTTAATAGCCGCCATACAGCTAATTACTGCCAAGGTTTGGTTGGTCTGCGGGAAAAAGTAATGGATAATCATCCCCAAAGTGGCACCTACAAAAAATAAGGGGATGATAAATCCACCTCTCCATCCAGCTGTCACCGTGATGGCTATGGCTATAATTTTGAAAAATAATATTGCAAAAAGTAGTTTTATAGGAAGGCTTTCTGTCAGTATTTCATTGATTTCGTGGTGTCCAAAATAGCGTGTCAATGGAAAATAGAAGGCGATAATACCAAGTAATAAGCCCCCAATGCAGGTTTTAACATAAATTGGTAAGGGCCATTTTTCAAAAACACTTTTGAAAAACTTAACACAATAGGTAAATATCCAACCCATCATGGTGGCTAACAAGGCAAACGTTACTGCAAAGGCGAAATCAAATGGCCCCGAAAATTCATAGGTGGATAAATCCCAAGTGGGGCCGAATCCTAAATGTATAATTAAGGCAAAAACGACATAGCTAAAACTACTCGCTACCAGCGCTGGAATGATGGCTTTGTAATATTCTACGGCGTGCTTATGATGGAGAATTTCTAGTGAAAACAAACTCCCTCCTAATGGCGCACCAAATAAAGCAGTAAAACCCGATGCCATACCTGCAATGCTCAAGGAGCGAAGTTCTTCGCCTTTGAGCCGGAACACTTTTCCTAGCCAGCTACCTGTAGATCCTGTAACCTGTACCAATGGGGCTTCTGGCCCTAAACTCCCTCCGGAGGCAACACAGAAAAGGGAGGATAAAATCATAGAAGGATTATTCTTGGGATCCAACTTACCTCGGTTGAATCGTATATTATTGACTATCAAATGAATTTCTCCGGGGTCCCCTATAAAGTGAATGACCAAACCAGCAATTAGGCCGCTAATAGCCATCACCGGAATTACCTGCCAACCTTGAAAAACGGATAATCCGTGGATCATATACTCCAGCACGATCCAGTAGAGTCCAGCAATAATACCTCCCACCAGGCCAACCAATGCCCACAACAAAAATGTTCTACTAAATACAAACGGATTAAACCTTATAGGCTGATCCAAAATATCCAAATAGGTGATTAACTTTCTTCGTCTTCTTAATTTCATGAATTTTATTCTAATTGTATATATGCAGATACTGCAAAACGCTACCCTGATGGCATATTAGGTAAACCATTAGTTACCAGTAAATACAAAATTAATGTTTTATTTTTACTAGTGATTACCAAAAATCGCCATAAGCATGTGAAAGGCATCAACAAAGGTTTATTTTGGAAAATCATTCCTATTGAATATGATTATGAATAAAATTGATACCACCTATCTCGAACGTTGTATTGCAACATTCAACAAGGCTTATCATCTTTTGAAACTGACAAACCCGGAAAATTTTGATTAGGATTTGTATCGATCTGCTTGTATTAAGGAATATGAGATCATATTAGAACAAAGTGGAAAGCTTTTACGTAAAGTACTAAAACCTTATTTCCATTCGTCAAAAGAAATTGATAAACTATATTTCAAGGACGTTTTTCGTCAGGCTGTTTTAAGAAGTCTCCTTACAGTTCAGGCATGTGAACGATGGCTTCTATACCTTGACAATCGAAACAACACTGCACATGACTATGGAGTCAATTTTGCAGAAGAAACTTTAATTTTGCTACCACAATTTATTTTAGATTCATCGGAATTATCAGAAATCATAAAATCGCAAATCCCCGAATAACATGTTGATCCGTGAAAAAGATAGAAAAGCATTACTGGCAATTTTCAGTTCGGTTGAACTTCCTTTTGAGGTGTGGGCATAAGGTAGCCGTGTAGATGGAAGCGCACACAGTGGTAGTGATTTAGATTTAGTAATCCGAGGTGAAAATTCCCAAAAAATCCCTTTGGATCGGATCATAGATCTATGCGAAAAAGTCCGTGACAGCCAGATTCCGATCTTGGTAGAACTCCGCGATTGGGCAGTACTTCCCATTAGTTTTCATGAAAACATTATTGCTAATCATGAGGTTTTGTATTCATCGTTGTCGATTGCAACTGAGTAGATTCTAAACGACTTCATCACCCCATGGCGACCACTTCCATTAAACACTCGAGACGTGTTAGTGTGATCATTTAAATAACCTACAAGTTCATCTCAACTACACCCTAAAGACATTCTGGCATTAGTCAAAATGGTGATTTTCATTTCAACTAATGCCAGAATATTAAAAAATATCGGTTTAATTCAACCGCTAATTTCACTAGTATTTACCTAATCCCACAATGTAACTTTGCTGGTGATCGACTTTCGTTAAAAGTGCAAAAAGACCCGGCAAGTAACTATTTATCAACTAATTACCAATCTACTCTATGTAATCAGGTATAATCATAGTCTATTTAGCCAGTTGGAGATCTGCGATACTTTTGATCCGATTACGTTCCAAAAAGGCATCAATAGTTTCAAAATGTTCGATAACCCTTTTGTCTTTGAACTCAAATACCTTTTGGGATAAGCCTTGTAAGAAATCACGATCATGGGAAACCAATACCAACGTGCCATCAAAGTTTCTAAGTGCTTCTTTCAATACATCCTTGGACTTTAAATCCAGGTGGTTGGTAGGTTCATCAAGAATCAACAAGTTTACAGGTTCCAGAAGCAACTTCACCATAGCAAGCCGGGTTTTTTCTCCACCAGACAACACACTCACTTTTTTGTCGATATCTTCCCCTTGAAACATAAAGGCACCCAAAATATTTTTGATTTGAGTTCTTACATCTCCTTCCGCAACCTCGTCCACAGTCTGAAAAATAGTCAGATTGGGATCTAATAAGGAAGCTTGATTTTGCGCAAAATACCCCACCTTAATGTTATGGCCCAGCTGGCAAGTTCCTTCCACATCGATCTGGCCCATGATGGCCTTAATCATGGTAGACTTACCTTCCCCATTTCGACCCACAAACGACACCTTTTCACCTCTTGAAATAGACATGCTAGCGTTTTTAAACACCACCTGATCTCCGTATGATTTTGAAACATCTTTTACGGTTACTGGATAGTCCCCTGAGCGTGGTGAAGGTGGAAAACGAAGTTTTAGAGAGGAGTTATCAATTTCGTCTATTTCAATAATTTCCAGTTTCTCTAACATACGTTCGCGGGAAGAAACCTGATTGGTTTTGGAATATGTCCCACGGAAGCGTTCAATAAATTGCATATTATCAGCGATCATTTTCTGTTGTTCCTGATACGCCTTCACTTGATGCGCTCTGCGCTCTTCACGTAGCTGCAAATAATGCGAATAGTTGGCTTTATAGTCAAAAATCCGTCCCATAGTTACTTCAATCGTACGATTGGTAATATTATCGATAAAAGCACGATCGTGGGAAATAACCATCACTGCATTGGCCTTGTTCACCAAGAAATCTTCCAACCACATCACGGATTCAATGTCAATATGGTTGGTGGGTTCATCCAATAAAATAAGGTCAGGCTTTTGTAGCAGTATTTTAGCAAGCTCAATACGCATACGCCACCCGCCACTGAATTCTTTAGTCTGTCTATGAAAATCTTCAGGCCTAAACCCTAGGCCCTTCAAGGCTTTCTCCACCTCGGCATCATAATTAACCTCTTCTAGTTGGTAAAATTTTTCACCGAGTTCGGTTACCTGTTCAATGATGGACATGTATTCATCACTGTCGTAATCGGTACGGGTTTCAAGCGCCAGGTTCAGCTTTTCCATTTCGGTACGCATTTCAAAAACCTGCTTGAATGCTTTGGCGGCTTCTTCGAAAACGGTACAGTTATCTTCGGTCAGTAAATGCTGCGGTAAATAAGCGATCACGGCATCCTTAGGAGCACGTACATGACCCCGATTGGCTTTTTGTTCCCCAGCAATAATTTTCATCATGGTGGATTTCCCCGCTCCGTTTTTACCCATCAGGGCTATTTTATCCGTAGGGTTAATAACGAAAGAAACTTCGCTAAAAAGGACAGAACCGCTAAATTCAACGGCCAAATTTTCAATTGTAATCATCTTCTTATTTTTTGAAGCCGCAAAGCTACGATTATACGATTGAAAGAACTGAAAAAAGTCGACTTTTAATGCTTTTCACCCGTTTCAAAACAATAAATTTTCAGCTGCTCCCTAATCTGTTCGCAAGGTTTACTCCCGTATGTATTGGCTCCATTGTGCTTATCTAAGAATTTAAAAGATCATATTGTAAACTTCAATCACTAAAATCGACTAGGACACCTTAAAAGGGGTATAGTCCCTAAGTTTATTCCTGAAATCTCCTCTAGATAGCTATTAGCAACTGTAATATATCAACTATTAATGCTCCAAGCAGGCAGAATGTGGTTTAGTGGGGGTATGTTTCGTTGAGTTAGCTATATTGGCGATAGGACGGAGATTCTATCAAGATTCATGGCAAGATAATGGGTTGTTTTTCTACCAAACAATGCATAATAATCTTCCAAAAAAAGCGAAGCATTTTGAGCCATTATTTTCCGTCCATTTGTAACAAATATTTTAAAATAATTCTCCCCGTTCGCTATTCGCGATTAATGAATAAATACGATTACCCTGTTTTGACTTACACTTCACTATAACATGTATTAAAAAACATAGTGATTTATATACCAACCTAACCAAAAAATGCCAATACACTATCTAATAGAATAGCGAAAAAATACACATATCAAGAAGTCAATTCACACATTTAGAATCCCCACAAATTACCTTTTATTGGAATCCAAAATAGAGTTTGATCAACATAAATTGTATTTTAGTCGATTAATAGAATACTAATTACCTTACCATCAACATAAAAAATACTATGACGGAAAATAATCCTAATAAGGATATCACTTGGCATAAAGTTCTTGAAAACAAAAATGAGTTATTAGAAGGCAGAGTCATGACGGTTTTTGCTGGGCATACTGGCATCTGTTTGACCCATTACCAAGGAAGTTACAATGCACTAAGCAATATTTGCCCGCATCAGGGTGGCCCATTGGGCGAAGGTAGCATAGAAAATGGCCTATTACGTTGTCCATGGCATGGCTGGGACTTCAATCCATGCAATGGTGGTAGTCCATCTGGTTTTGAAGATGCAGGTGTACCAAACTACCCCATAAAAATAGAAGACGATGCGATATATGTCGCTTTGGAAAATGAAAAACCACACGAAACAACGATATCCGATGTAATGGCCGAAACCATGGTGAGCTGGGGTGTCAATCGGGTATTCGGAATGGTGGGCCATTCGAACCTTGGCTTGGGCGACGCCATTCGGCGTCAAGAAGAAAAAGGAAATCTTCAATTTATAGGTATACGCCATGAAGGAGCGGCTTCGTTTGCAGCTTCGGCCTATGGCAAATTAACAGGTAAGCCGGCGGCATGTTTTGCAATTGCGGGCCCAGGTTCTACCAATATGTTTACCGGTCTTTGGGATGCAAAAGTAGACCGAGCTCCACTTTTGGCACTCACCGGACAAGTTGCTTCTCAGGTAGTAGGTACTGGCAATTTCCAAGAAGTTGACTTGGTCAAAGCATTTGATTCAGTTGCAGAATTTAACCACCGGGTAGATCAAGTCAGCAAGCATAGCGAACTCATGGCGCTTGCTGTAAAAAGCGCCATTTTGAAGCGGGATGTATCACACCTTACCTTTCCCGACGAAATTCAAACCAAACCAGTTGGTACTAAAAATCAGATCAAGCACCCGCAAGGAAGAATTACATCTTTGGCCATAGCCCCTCCAAAAGACAGTTTTGACAACGCAGTTGCTTTGTTGAAAACAGCATCAAAACCAGCCATTATTGTGGGACACGGCGCACGCTTTAATATGCCTGCGATCATTGCACTTGCAGAAAAATTAAAATGCCCAGTAATGACCACCTTTAAAGGGAAAGGCCAGATTTCTGATAGCCACCCATTGGGCTGTGGTGTTTTGGGCAGAAGCGGGACGCCTATTGCCTCTTGGTTTATGAATGAAGCCGACTTGTTGCTGGTAATAGGTGCTTCCTTTTCAAACCACACTGGTATTACTCCGAAAATACCGACGATCCAGATCGACTTTGACCCTATGGCTCTTTCTAAATTCCATGAAATTGATGCAGCAGTTTGGGGTGAAATTTCGGTGACAGTCGAAATGCTTTCGAAAGAAAATTTGGACTTAGACAAGAAAATTAATGCGCGTACCGAAGTCGCCCACCGTTGGAATATTTGGCGTGCGGAAAAACAAAAACGGTTACAAGAAGACCGTCAAATGGGTATAAGCTCCATCGCTGTTTTTGATGCCCTCAATAAATTCACGCCCGAAAATGCCATCATGTGTACAGACGTTGGCAATAATGCCTATTCATTAGGAAGGTATTTTGAATGCAAAAACCATACATTTTTAATGTCAGGTTATTTGGGTTCAATTGGCTTTGCACTTCCTGCTGCATTAGGCGCATGGGCAGCTGTGGGCAACGACAGACCTATTATTGCGGTAGCAGGTGATGGCGGACTCTGTCAATATTTGACGGAACTGACTACTGCTGTAAAATACAAAATGCCGATCAAACTCATATTGCTCAATAATAGCGAACTCGGAAAAATAAGTAAGGAGCAGCGTGCAGGTATGTTTGACGTTTGGGCGACTGGACTTACGAATCCAAAATTTGCCGAATATGCGGTGGGTTGTGGCGCTATGGGAGTTTTAGCAACCAAAAAAGAAGAGCTCCACAAGGCGATGAAAACGGTGATGGAACACGACGGCCCGGCTTTGTTAGAAATAAAAACTGACGTAGGACTGATATAATAAACCCTTAGCTAAGTTTGCAGATGCAATCGTGATTTCCAAAACTCGGATCTCAGTACTACTGATTATCATATGCACCAACTCAGTGGGATTGAATTTGCTGGGATATGGCCCTGATTAACAACTAAGTTTTGATTGAATTATTTAAGCCCAAATTTGCGAGGTTTACTTTTGATATCAAAAAACCAAAGGATAGCTATCCGTTAGGAAATCCTTTCTAGGATTGAACGACTGCCTACCGTCGAAATTTTAAGCAATTGATTCCGCTGACTTATGTAGGAGTCAATTGCTTTTATTTTACTGTTAGAATTCCATCTTCCAATAATTTTGGCTGATTTTGAATTTTTTAAAAAAAATCGGAAATACGCTAATAATTAGCATTTTTATTTACTTATTATCCCTATCACCATCAAGTTTTTTTGGAATTGATCAGAAATCCATTCAATTTTAAAGCTTACTATTAAATGATTGATTTGGTATTTATAAAAATGTAACTTAATCTTTCTTTCTAACACCAAAAAACTTAACCTATTAATTCATGAATAAAAGAGATTTCCTTAAAAACGCAGCAGCCTTATCATCGCTTGCTATGATACCTACTGAGTCTTGGGCCTTTTCGGCTGACAAGCGATTAAGAACTGCGCATATTGGTTTAGGAGGCATGGGTCAAGCAGATTTAGCATCTGTATCGTCCCACAGTAATGTGGATGTAGTAGCACTTTGCGATGTTGACTCTGAGGTTTTGGCCAAAGTGAAAACCAAATTCCCAAACGCCAAAACATACAAAGACTACCGAGTAATGCTCAAAGAAATGAGTAAGGAAATCGATGCAGTGGTAGTATCTACACCGGATCATTCTCATGCACCGGCATCCATTATGGCAATGGAAATGGACAAACCTGTTTATTGTCAAAAACCGCTTACTCATTATGTAGAAGAGGCTCGGGCTATGGATAAAATGGCCAAAGACAAAAAATTGGTTACTCAAATGGGTATTCAAGTGCACTCCTTTTATGACTACAAATTGGCGACCTTGTTGATCCAGTCTGGAATTATCGGGAAAGTGCATACGGTAAGAGCATGGTCACCAAAAAACTGGGGTTATAACGGTCCAATACCTGAAAGCGGGGATGCTGTACCAAGTAACCTTGACTGGAATTTATGGTTAGGAACCTCGGCCGAAAGACCTTACAAAGACGGTTTTTACCATCCAGGTAATTGGCGGAAATTGGTTGATTATGGCTGTGCTACTTTGGGAGATATGGGTGTTCATATTTTTGATACCCCATATAACGCCTTGCAACTGGATGTTCCAAGAACTATTACAACCAATTGTCGTAAACCAAACGGATTTGGGTACCCTGAAAAAAACATGGTAACTTATGAATTCCCAGGCACAAAATATACCGCTAATACGCTAAAATGGGTATGGTATGACGGTGTTGGTGCAGACAAACAACGAGAAGATTTGATGCTCCCTGATGGAGCTGATCTCCACGACCAAGGTGCCATGTTTATCGGAGAAAAAGGAAGATTATATTTACCGCATTTTCAAGTAATGCCGAAATTGATCGTAGATGGTGCCTATAAAGACATTGATATTACACCATTCAAGTTGAGCCCGCCGGTACGCGAGTATGACTCGGAATCACACAAGCATTATCATGAGTTTGTGGATGCATGTTTAGGAAAAGGAAAAACCAGTGCACCATTTTCCTATGCGTCACGACTGACTGAAACAATTCTCCTTGGAGTAATTGCAGGCCGTTTCCCTAATAAGACATTACATTGGGACGCAAAAAAGGCACAGTTTGCAGAAGAAGAAGCCAACAAATTCTTGGGTGGAGCCTATAGAAAGTTCTAATAGAATGTTGGTAATTAAAAAAACCTAAATCATGTTATATCATGGTTTAGGTTTTTTTTTAATTTATAAACAGGCTCCAAATCTTGGATAGTTAACCAAAGCCCTAATGATGGCTATTCATATCAAACGTTTATAGTATGACGATACAACTAAAATAATTCAAAAAGTAGCAAAACCATTCAAGGTAAATGGGGTTAATCTTTTACAATATATTGCCTATTTCCTCATTTCTATTCAGGCACCTATTCCCGTTTAAAGGAGGCCAGTGATTTTAGCCCAAAGGAGTAACCTATTCCGGCTCAAAGTGAGCCACTTTAAGATTGTTTTTTTTAGATGAATTGATGGTAATCTTGTTGGTAAACAAAACGGGGTTGTCTCAAGAAAAATTAACACCAAATTTAATTCCGCGTAGCACGTCATCCCAAACGGTCCGTCGTCGCGGCCTTTTTCTTTATGGAGAACCCTGTTAGCTTTCTCAATTTACTAGGTAAAAATCCCCAGAAGTTTTCTGGAAAATAATATTACATTCGTCATAAGAATGCATGTTTTTATCTACAACTCAAAGTAAATTTTGAAATACGTTACATCCTCACTTTTTTAATCGTCCAAGACTCTCTTCTTTCAAAATGAAAAAAACAGTTTTAATAACAGGAAGTACAAGTGGTATCGGATTGGCGACTGCAATAGAATATGCCAAATTGGGATACAATGTCATCTTTAACGGCTTGGAGCCGAATGGTGCGCAGATTGCAACAAAAATAGCTACGGAATACAATATTGCACACCTCTTTTTCGCTGCTAATTTGATGTATCCTGAACAGATTAGGAATATGGCTCAAGAAAGTTTAAAGAAATTTGGAGCTGTTGATATTTTAGTCAATAATGCAGGTATACAATTTGTTTCTCCCGTAGAAGATTTCCCTGAAGACAAGTGGGATGCGATTATAGCGATTAATTTGAATGCAGCTTTCCACCTGACCAAAGCGCTCTTTCCAAAAATGAAAGAAAACAAATTTGGCCGAATCATCAACATGGCATCGGCTCATGGATTGGTCGCTTCCCCTTTCAAAAGTGCTTATGTCTCCTCAAAGTTTGGCATCATTGGATTGACCAAGACCTTGGCGATGGAGGGAGGTCCTTTCGGCATTACCGCCAATGCCATTTGTCCTGGTTATGTGATGACTCCAATCGTAGAAAAACAAATCCCTGATCAGATGAAAATACACCATATGACTAGGGATGAAGTGATCGAAAAGATATTCTTGAAAGATCATGTCGTGAAGAAATTTGTGAGTCCAGAAGCAATTGCAGCATCAGTATTATTTCTTACTGAAAGTGCTGCTGCATCCATCATTACAGGTATCACATTGCCAGTAGATGCAGGATGGATCGCTCATTAATTTCGATGGACCTTTGACATAACCGAACACTAAAATTGAAGGCAAAAAAAATCAAACTTAACGGCGTTTATTCGGTTCTTCGTGGCTTCTAAATAGGTATTTCGATCAAGCAAATAAAACCTCTTTCGGGCGAGGATTGTATTTCCATTTTACCTTGTAAATATTTAAGTCTTGAACATATATTTTGATATCCCATTCCATTAAAGGAATCCAAATTGGACAAACCTTTTCCATCGTCTTCGTAAATAATGGACACTTTTTGCTCCTCGGATACTAGTTGAACGCTAATTTCCGAGGCATTTGCATGCCGAAGTGAATTGGTAATTAATTCTTGAATTACCCTTAATACTGTTATTTCTTGTTTTTCAGAAAGACTTTGGCGATTGTAATGGTCACTGATTATTCTTATTACAGGAGTGTTGTGATTGGAATAAATTTCATCGAGAGCAGCCACAAGACCATTATTCTTTAAGCTAGATGGCATGAGTTCATGCGAAACGCGTCGAATCTCATTTGTTAGGTGGTCAAGAAGGTTGCTGGTAGTATTAAGAATGCTGTTATTGACATTGTTATCACTATTATTATACCCCCCCCAATTTAATTTTAGGGCACTTGCTAATGCTCCTAGAGAATCGTGAAGTTCCCTTGCTATTCTTTGCCTATCTATTTC
>CAXBLH010000054.1:0-19000 GCA_963976315.1 uncultured Dyadobacter sp. | reverse complement strand
TTGTTTGAGAATAGCAAAGGTCGTAGTAATTATAGCTACGGCCCTTTTTTGGTTCAATTGAAAAGTTACCAAGCACTTTTGGATGCTTTGGTCAGATGGAGAGGATTTACATTTCAAACCGAGTAATTACGCACAAATTGGCTCCAATAGCATCAATTTCACTAACTTCAAAACTTGAAATCTTATCATGAATAAAATTTAAATTATTGGACTTCTTACAATTAACACGGAACTGGACGAATGGCGAAATCTCACAAGCCAAATCTATGATACTTTTGGGATGCTTAACGGCGGTAATTTCATTCTTTTTGATAATAAGTCCCCAAGTTCTTCATCATGGAATAGCCATTCCGATTGTCATTATAACGTTACTCTTCCTTTTTTACGGTTCGTTTGTATTCAGAAATCGTCCCCAAAAATTAGCGGCAACCATTAAAAGCTTCCAGCAAAATGCAAAACAAACGGTGGAAACTGAGCGAAAAAGAATTTTAAAAGAAAAGGAAAATTATTATAAAATTAGGGTTACCTGGGCATTAGTGGCAATATTGGGGCTTATTTCCTATTTATTATTACAAAATGAATTCTATCAAGGTATTGCCATCGGTACAATGCTATTGGGTATAGCTACCTTCATAGTGGACACCCTCCTGTTAAAGCGAATTAATAAATATTACGTCGGAATTGAATCATTATTTCCAATGAATGGTAAAACCTCCTCTAAAAGCATTTAAAAAAATAATAAGAAATGCTCCAGAAAATGTAAGGTATTCTTAAATCATTAAGCTGTAATTTGTTTTATAACCTATTAATGATCTTATTTCAAAGTTAATAAATCTAGAATTATTTTAAACTTGAATAGTACACGCGCATACTTTTTTGTATCGTACTAGTTAGTCCTTTTGATTAAAGTTTTCGTATAGTAAGTATAAGAAAACACAGCAATGATAGTTCCTGAAAACTTTCTTCCTCCACCAACATTAAGGCATTATATTGCTAATTACGGAATCATTGAGATTTCGGAAGGTGTAGTAGAGCCTTATTTTTCGCCACCACTTGCTTTAAGTGGGTTTATTATTCAAACATTAATTCCTTCTACAAAAATAGTATCAAAAATAGAAGGGGAAGATTTTTTCACAGAAAACGCTGTTGCTACTGGTCAAGTTACTAAGCCAGTTTATGGCCAAATTACCGGTCCATCCAAGTGTATAATGGTCTTTTTTCATCCCCTAGGAATGCATCAGCTTTTTGATAATGATATGGAAAAACTGACGAATAAATCTTTACCACTTACAGCATTCCTAGGCCAAGAACAAGCAGAACAACTTTTGAGTCCAATAAGAAACAACCAAAACTCCCTTCATCAAATAGAGGTACTTAATCAATTCTTTTTAAGCTTATTAAATAACAAAAAGAAGCGACCAAGGCTCCATGCAATACTGGACTATATTCATCAAAAAAAAGGCGAAATAACCGTTGCCGAACTTGACGAATATGGTAATTACCAAAGAAAAACAATAGAAAGACATTTCAAAAAAATGGTAGGGCTTACGCCAAAAGTCTATATTCAGGTATATCAGTTTAAATGTCTAATCAATTTATTACAAGCACGACCGGATATTACATGGGCGCAGCTTGCCAACGAGGCTGGTTATTATGACCAACCCCATATGTCCAAATACGTGAAAGAATACCTTAAGGTTTCGCCAAACAGCATTGTTAATCTGGATATGGATTTTATCAATTACTTACTAAACAGGTAAGAGTTCGTAAACGAAGTCCTACTAATTTTAGCCATCTATAAACATTTTCTATTCCTAAATGTCGCATTTCTACAAGACATTAACTTAACTACATGATACCTTAGTCGAAACAAAACCCTCCATCGACTATGAAAAAATTACTAATTATCTTTCTCTGCACCGCTTCAATCGGCAGCTTTGCCCAAAAAAAATCCAATGGTATCGTTTATATTGAGCACCCTGCCATTCAAGTGATTGAACAATATGTAAGTGCAATGGTAGCAGGAGATACTACCAAAATGGCCACTTTTCTTACCGACGATTTTCAGTACTTTAATGGTACCTCCGCTACTGAAACTACCAAAGGCATGAAGCAATCGCTTTATTTAAAAAATGTTAAACGCTATTCTGCTGAACTGGATTACTTTTCAATAGCCCCCTTTCCAGGAAGCTATCATGACGCGATCGAGTATAACAAAGACAACCCTAATGCGGAGGTCTGGGTGCAAACATGGATGATGATAAAAGGGGTACATAAAAAAACCGGCGTTAAAATAGATGCCGCCGCTCATGGGCTATATAAGCTTACAAAAGACAACAAGATCAAAATGATCCTTAATTACAGTAATGATCTGGTGCTTTCCGAAATTGCTAGTAGTAACGTTGATAGAACCAATGGTAAGATTTACAATCACCATGATAATATTAATACGGTACGTAAAACTATGTACGCTTTTGAAAAAGGTGTTTTAGAGAAGGCGTTCACTGCTTATGCAAAAAATGCCACTTTCTACGATATTAACTATGATATAACCAAACCTTCCTCTTTAGAAGAAATCAAGAGCATTCGTCAGCAATTCCTGAATGATTTTGAAATTAAAAACATAGCCGTCATTGGGTATCCCGACTATCTGGAATATGAAGAAGGTAATGGCCGCTCAGTATTATCATGGTGGAGTTTCGAGTTGATTCGAAAGGCCGACAAAAAGAAAATTACATTGCCCATGCATATAAGCCAGAATTTTAACGAAGAGGGAAAAATTGTGTCAGAAATCATCTATTACAGTAACTCATTGCTTCAAAATTAAAGGCCTAATTAAAAAAGCACCGCAGTACCAAACCCTAAAATCAAAAAATGTTACTCAAAGTAAAAGACTCCAATAATCGGCCATTGACAATTTTTAGCGAAGACATTGTATCCATGACAGTCGTCTTGAATGATTCAGGTCACGATGCGCTTATTTTTGAGTCTCTTCAGGTAAATAAGGGCAAACTAAGACGCGACCCGATAGTTCAGCAATATGAATGGTGGCGTATAGTAAAAGGGCATTTAGAAATAGTAACCGAAGAAAATACGTTTTTGGTTAAATCGGGGGACCATATACATGGCCTTAATATGCTTCCTCATGGAAGCGCGCATTGTCACGAAATTGATGGAAAGCGGATCATTACTTTTCAGCCTGCACAAAAAATTGAGGAATATTTTAAAATGATTCAACACGGTAGTTCAAAAGGTACAACGGATATGGAATGGCAAGAGTTTGAAATTAGACATAGCCTCACCCTACGCTAACCTGTTGGTGATTTCCCCGAAAAATTTCAACTATTGCCCTTCCAAATAGACTCCGTTTAGGTGGGTTTCGGCCATATCCGATTCTTGTACTTGAATTTATCCTATTGATCTCTGTACGTCCCCTAAAATCAAAGTAATAACAAGCATAAACAGCGTCCGAATGGAGCTTTAACTGCTTCATTCGGACCCATGATGTGATATAGATTTACTGAAAGTATTCTATTTTTAAGATGCATTAAATAACTGGCCTAATAATCACCGACTCTAAGCTGGAAGTTATGGGATCTCCTTCTTCCAAAGAAACACGGATGGTATGCGTACCTGCCTTTTTAAAGGTAATAATGCCCATCGGATAAGTATTGTACTTTTCGGTAGCGGCTTGTTGGTTTTGTACCACTATCCCCTCATCCGTCACCGTTTTCCAAACTAGCTTTCCCTTTCCGCGATAGTTCAAGTCCAGATAATAATAACCCGGTTTAGTTACATTTACACTCCAAGTAACGGTACCATTAGGCTCCCAATTACTTATTTGATTGGCGTGCTTCCACTCGCCAAACTTCTCCATCCAGCGTATCGTTTCTTGTTTAGCACCCGAAACTTTCGAAAAATCAACTAATAAAGTGGATGCCACATTTGGGTAAACCCCCAGTTCGTCTGCTACCTTTATTTCCTTAACCGCTTTGTCCAATTTAATTTCAATAACCGTTACCAAAGGATCAGCTGGCTTATATGGGACATCAATAACGGTCCAGCCATTTTCCTTTTTGTAAGTAAGTCCTTTTGAATTTTTGGCACCAAGTATTTTCACCGACATTATTTTATCGTTCAGTCCTGACAAGTAAAGTTGACCATTTTGAGGCCAGTCAAAAACGGATAAAAAAAGCGAATGGTCTTTACTGGTAATGTCACCCCATGGTAGCGCATGGCCCCAGGGAGAGCTACCTGCGTCATAAACCACTTGCGGGTACTTCTTTAACCAGGCACCTGCTTCTTTTAAAAATTGTACTCCAATTTCTGGAACTACTCCTTTGCTATTTGGCCCCACATTGAACAAATAGGAGCCACCGCGCCCCACCGTTGAAATCAATCGATTCAAAATTTCCTTCGGGCTTTTAAAGTTGTTGTCATACCATGCGTAAGACCAGGAATCATTATTAGTATCACAGGTTTCCCACAGCCCCGGAATATTTTTTCGAGGCACTTCCATATCACCAACACTGGCATAATCACCCATACCATGCCCCACTCGGCTGCAAAGCATTGCGCCAGGCTGTAATTCTCTTACGGTGTCCACCAGTTTCACCACAAATTCCTTTTTCATATCGCCAGGTGTGTCAAACCAAACAAAATCTATCACCCCATAATTGGTGCAAATTTCTTTGACCTGAGGCAAACATTTTTTATAAAAATAGTCGTCAAATGTGGCTGGAGTCCCATCTGGATAAGTTTTCGGCCCACCAGTACCTCCTGGTGCAGTCCAATCCTGGTTGTGGGAATAGTAAAACCCAAAGCCTAACCCTGCTTCATGACAGGCAGCAGAGAGTTCTTTCATAGGATCTCTTGCAAATGGCGTAGCGTCTACGATATTAAAAGGATCTACTTCCGTTTTGAACATGGAAAAACCTTCATGATGTTTACTGGTAATAATAATGTATTTCATACCAGCGGCTTTGGCCAAATCTACAATCGTTTTGGCATCAAAACCAGTTGGATTGAAATCCTTAGCAATGGGCTTGTATTCATCGACAGGAATATTCGCCATATTCTTATTTAAAATCCACTCCCCTATTCCGTAGTACGTTTTATCCTTCCATTTTCCACTCAAACTTGAAAACAAGCCCCAATGGATAAACATCCCATAATTGCTTTGGTCAAAAAACTGGGCTTTCTTACTTATCTCAGATTGTGCAGCCACGGATTTATCACCCCACATTTCATCCATTCCTTTTTCTTTTGGCACTACTTGCGCCGCTACCATCGTTGAACCAAACAACAAATACGATGCAAATACAGAGGCGATAATTTTACGACAATGCGTAATAATCTTCTTGTTCATTTTATTTTTTTAATAGGGTGATCATGGGAGAACTATATTCCTCTCCCTCTTTGGTTTTGGTATTGACAAAATAATAAACAGCTTCCTGAGGTAATTCAGCAGTAATTAGATGCCCCGAATTAGAAATGTTGGCTGCCATCGGTATCCACTCGTAATTCGTACTCCCCCAGTCCGCTGGGTCAGTAGTGTAGTACAAAGTAGCTTCGGCGATTTCACCCGTATAACTAAAATTCACCTTTTTCCCTTGTGCGCCTTTACTTATAATTTGTGTGGGTTGCTGGCGGCCTTTGGTGATATAATTGGCAAAAGCAATAATTTCGGTGGGTTCCCAACCGTGGATGTGGCTATGTTTCATTTTGTAACCCACATGCAGGTACTTTTCCGTGAGGGACGCTAAGTAAGATTTATTAAAACTGTTGAGCGTAAAATGAAAATCATTGGTTCCGTTCACAAAAAGCGTTGGCTGCTTTTGCAGGGGAATATATAAGGAAGGCTCCCACGTTTGCAAATACAGAGCCCTGCCTTTCTCGGTCAAAAGTTTTAGTTGATTGGAATAATTGGGAGTTTCCTCCAAATATCCGCAACCATACACGGGAACTGCAAAACGGAACCGATGGTCAATGCCCGTTATCACATTCGTTAATATCCCGCCCCAAGAAATTCCAGTAATTCCAATATTAGTAGCATCCACTTCAGGGAAAGTGCGGAGTAAGCTGTTCGCCAAAATTGCATCGGCTACTGCATGGTAAAACCAAACATCTTGTGTTTTTTCTTTCTCTATATCCAGAAAAAAACCAGTGCGATAAGGACCGGCCTCCGCAAAAGTCGGCCATTTCATATCAGTGGGCACGCCCTTATTTGATTTTCCCGGCGCCTGACCTTCTAAGCCAATAGCAATGGCGACATACCCTTCATCATTCCATTTTTTGACCCAGTCTTGAAAAGCGGTACCACCACCGCCATGAACCAAAACCACCGCTGGTACTTTGGCACCAGACTTCAAGTTTTCGGGAACGCCATACCAGCAAAAAACCTTTGTAGCTTTTCCGTGGTAATTTAAACCATTAAAAAACAACCCCTTTTGATAGGCAAAAGCACTGATGGAATCATACTTATTCGTAAACGTAAATGCAGGGGAGTTGAATACGCCATCATTTTTAAGTAATTCTGTGACTAATTCTGGCCCCTGTTTACTAGCCTTCACCTGTGCGATGCCTTGGTGACAGAGGAAAACCAACATCACAAAAAACAAGAAAATAACCTTAAAGGGGGACATCATACTTTTCTAAATTTAATAAATAATGGTTCTTAATTCTATAAAGTTGTCTCTAAATAGCTCATTTGGGCAGTCCACTTTTCCAAGCATCCCATTCCTTGATCAGGTCACCCACCATTTTAGGGTTTTCCTTTGCCAAATTATTTTGCTCAAAAGGATCCGCGCTAATTTTATAGAGCTCCACTCTTTTTCTACCCTTATCCGCCAAAAGCTTCCAATCTCCATTCCGGATGGCACAAGTTACCCAACTATCCTGTCGGTACGAATCATTCCCCTTATACGGGAAACGCCATTCCCAATATAAGGATTTAGATCTTATCAAAGGTTTGTTATCAAATATTTTGGCAAAACTCTCCCCGTCTGGTTTGTAATCGGCGGGCAGTTTTTCACCAGCCAACTCTGAAAATGTAGGCAGTAAATCTACTGCGGATAAAACGGTTACACTATCCACCTTTCCAACAGGAATATGACCAGGCCATCGCATTATAAAAGGAACGTTTACTCCCCCTTCAAAAACATCAGCCTTCCGACCTTTCAGACCCGCTGTGGAGCCCGCAATACGTGCAGGGGCATAATTTGCAGGACCATTATCACTACTGAATATCACCAAGGTATTTTCATCCAGACCCATTTCTGTCAGCGCTTTTAGGAGACGGCCCACATGGTAATCGGCATCCGCCAAAACTGCATAATAGGTTTCCTTGTCGGGTTCCAAACCTTTAAAAGGCTTTCGTTGCTCATCGGTAGGTGCCAAAGGAGTATGCGGATCTTTCAACCAAAGATTAACAAATAGAGGCGATGCTCCCTTTTTTCTTTCCAAGAAATCGATGGTAGCATCAACAGCTATTTTACTGGAATTTTGAATCCAGACGGTATCATCATCCATATAGCGGGTAGTGGGCCAAAGCTGGTCTCCCTTCCAAGTAGGGCCGTTGCCATTCCAAACCCTTGATTCGTGATAGCCATACTGCGTTGGTTCCGGGGCAGAAAGATCACCATGCGGTAATCCGCCACCTCCTAAATGCCATTTGCCAATATGTGCCGTTGTATATCCCCCCTTTTGCATTTGTCTGGGCAAATAAACCGGTAGCTTTTCATCCAACCAGTTGGGCATATCTCGCCTTGCATTCACATTATTACCCGCAAAATGACCGTGAATACGATGTCTGGCTGGATAATGACCCGTTATCACAGAACTTCGGCTTGGCGAACAAACGCCGCTGGTTACATGAAATTGGGTATAACGAGTACCTTGCGAAGCAAGTTTATCCAGATTGGGTGTAACTACTTCTTTATTACCATAACACCCTAAATCACCAAAACCCCAATCATCTGCAAAAATGAAGATGATATTGGGGTTTTGGGCATTGGTATTAAAAGAGAAAGCAGTAAATAATGTAAAACAAATTAGCTGCGTAACGATCCTCCACTTGCGATAGCTCATTTTGTATAATATTGTTAATAAATTGAATCTTTACTACCAAGACTCATTTACTACCAAATACACTTACAGCCTACGACTTATATTTTACTTAAATACGGTGTTAAGTCTAACTCATCGTGCAAGGTAGCTTGCTGTTGTAATAATCTCTTTTTTAAATCTTTTAGAATGGCTTTGTTAGCCGCTACGTCTGAAATATCATGCATTTCTTCTGGATCTTTTACCATGTCAAAAAGTAGAATTTTGTTGGCTTTAGGATATACAATCATTTTATATTTCTCTGTTCTGACCATACGTTGCTCTTTGGTGTAGCAGCCATAAATACTGGAATAGCTGCCTTTCTTATTTTTGTCTTTAATCATCGGCAAAAGACTATTGAAATACACATGTTCTGGTTTTTTGATACCTGCCAGCTCATAAGCCGAAGCCATAATATCCTGCAAATACACGTCTTGACTGCGTTTTTCACCTTTTGGAATATCCGGGCCTGCCACTATCAATGGAGGACGCATACTATGGTCAAACATACTTTGCTTACCCATTAAGCCGTGGTGCCCTACTGCCAAGCCATGGTCTGAGGTAAAGAAGATATAGGTATTCTCCATTTTACCACTTTTCTTTAAAGCGTCCAGTATTCTACCAATTTGCTCATCTGTATAGGATACACTCGCATAATATTCCTGAATATTCTTTTTTACGGCATAAGGCGTCCTTGGAAAAGGTGCCAGTTGCTCATCTCTCAAGCCCTTACCTGCACCCATTTCTTCTTTAAAAGGATAGTCATCCAAATAACTTACAGGCAACTTGATGTCATCCACAGGATAGCGATCCACCCAGCGTTTAGGAGCTTGGCGAGGATCGTGTGGCGAATTGAAAGCCAAATACATAAAAAACGGCGCATCTTTTTTAGAAGCTTCGTCTATATAGTTAATGGCATCATCTGCTACCACCTGTGTCCAGTGGGTACCACCCTTCCAGAACCCGTTGTATTTTGTATCCCACGGCTGCCAGGTAGTATCGGTTCTGGACAGTGGACGGTTATAACCTTCGGGAGTTTGGTTGGGCATTCCAGGGCGTTCATGAATAACATGATCAAAAATGTCATCCACTTTTTGTCTTACATGCCATTTCCCCGTCATATAAGTTTCATATCCCGCCATTTTCATTTGCTGAGGCCAAAAACCATTTTTGTTAAACAGCTTAGAGTAGTCTTTCTCCTCTTTATAAACATCCCAAACCGACATACCCGTCACTAACATAGCCCGACTCGTCACACATACTGCGCCGCCCCAGGCACCCATATTGTAGGCATGGGTGAATGTGGTGCCGTTCTGTACTAATCCGTCCAGATGTGGGGTAATTACCTGTTCCCCACCCAAGGCATGAATAGTATTATATCTTTGGTCGTCCGTATAAATAAAAACGATATTGGGTTTCCCTTTGGCCTTCTTTGGATTATTTTTAACTACCAATCCAGTGGCAGTAGTTATCACCAAAATGGCTATCAAAAACCTGATTATCATTGTTTTGGATTTAATCATCAGTATGTAATTAATTTAAGAATTATAGTATTTGTTTTTTTCTATCGTCGTTGCCTACGATCCATTTTTTAGATTTCATTTAGCTATTGCCATTTGACTGCTAACCGCCGAAAGCCGACATCCATTCTAATAATCTTTTCCAGCAGCACTATTCAAAACGGATTTTTCCCAATTGGACCAGTCATTGACCAAAGTTTTATACAGTTGGGGATGAGCAGCGGCAATATTTTTAGTTTCATTCGGATCTTCCAAAATATCAAATAGTTGCCAATCAGCATTCGCTTTTTCACGGTAAATTTTATATCTCGTACCAATATGTGCCGCTTGTCCTTGTAACAAGAACGAAAGATATCTCTCCTTTAACTGCGTTTGACCTTTGCTGTCAATAATCGCTTTAAGATCCATACCATCGTACGGTCTGTTGAACTTTTTAATATCCACCTTTAACATCGCTGCAATAGTAGGAAAATAGTCAGAAGTAAAAACAGGCGTATTGATTACGGTACCTGGCTTAATACTTTTTGGCCATACCATAATACCAGGCACTCTAATTCCACCTTCTTTCAAACTTCTTTTTCGCCCGTCCAAGCCGTAAGTAAGACCCTGGGTTCTGTTTACCGGCATTTTCCCCTCGGGACCATTATCACTTGTAAAGGTAATGATGGTATTGTCATCAATCCCCAACGCTTTCAAATGGGCACGAAGTCTACCAATTTGTTCATCCATGGCGGTAATAGCACCGTAAAATTCTTGCTGATCTTCTGAAAGTCCAGCATACAAGTTTTTGTATTTTTCTCCTGTCCAAACAGGCAAATGTGGCGTATGAAACCAAATAACGCTCACGAAAGGTTTCTTATCCTTGGTGGCCTTGTCAATAAAAGGCAATACCCGATCCATAATTACACGAGAATCATCCCCATCCAGATTTTCGGTTTCTACCTTACCAGCACCGGTCCAGTAGTGCGTACCATAAGGACTGCCTAATGGTTTAGAACCAGCCTCCATAGCCGATACTGGCGGCGTTTTCATAGGATCCCAAGTGGGTACTTTTGACTCAGTAACAAAACTGACCTCCGCGCCATGATCCCATGGAGGCGCAAAGTCGGATGCAAATTTAGGATTACCGCCCCGATTCGCATCAGGCATATCCTTTGTTAAGGTTCCCAAATGCCATTTACCAAAATGTCCGGTAGTATATCCAAGCGGCTTTACCAATTCATAAATCGTTACTTCCTCCGGTTTTAGGTGCCCACAATTGGCATGGCAAATGCCAAAACGTTCGGGGTTACGACCCGTTAGAAAGCTTGCACGTGTAGGGGAACAAACTGCCGAAGCAGAATATGACCGAGTAAAGCGTGCGCCATCCTTTACCATCTGATCCAGATTCGGGGTTTTAATATAGGGATGGCCGTTATAAGCCACATCACCCCAACCTTGATCGTCGGTCATGATTAGGATGATATTGGGATGAGTTTGGCTGAATGCGTATGGAGCACTAAATCCAATCAACAATTGTAAAAAGAGAAACCTATAATTAAACTTTAATTTGAGCATGTTAAATATTAGAATTTTGCAAAAAAACAGAAATACCCTTATTCAGTTTTCAATATAAGTGAATAATTTAAAAAAGAGCATGTTTAAATTTTAGCCATTAGACCTTATCACGACTTTTCGAGTATGGCAACCGGCGGTCGGCGGTCGGCTGTCAAATCCTTCCTGAAAACGATTTTCAAGCTTATTGCTGACTTTTGGTTGCTGATTACAAAAGTCTTCATACAAAATCAATCGTGATAAAGTCTATTGAATTATGGATAGTTTATTTTTTTAAGAGAAATAACCCTACTCTACCCACGGTAGCCATAATCTAGCGAACCGTTTCGATAAATAAATGTTACTACCCAAAAATTTACTATAAACAAACCATTTGACCTACTTTAAACATGCTCCAAAGGTATTGCTATTTCTATATTACCAGCCTGGATTTTGCTTTAAAGCAGGATTCAGAGCGAGTTCATCTAATGGTAAGGGGAGTAAATAGCTTCTATCTTCATCATAAGTTCTGCCAGTGGGTAACGATTTCCCATAAGGAAGTATATATCCATCCGCATTCACATAAATACTACTTCCAATCACTGCCTTTGGGTAAACCGACTGAATGAATTTCATACCTAAAACGGGCTTATTCAGTAAAGACCCTGCTTTCCAACGCACCAAGTCGTCATACCGCAACGCCTCAATGGCTAGCTCCACCCGTCTTTCTCTTCTTATTTCATCCAATAGAACAGGCAAAGAAGGGAAATCCGACTTTTGATCTTTCACCAAGTTAGCGATCACCATGTTAGGCATTCCTGCACGTTTTCTTAACAGATTTATGGTTTTATCAATCGTTTCCTGAGTGGCTGATCCCAGTTCAGCATTGGCCTCCGCGTTGATCAGTAGCACTTCGGCATAGCGAAATATAGGGGCATCTAAGATACCATTTTGAATTCTTACATATTCTTGCTGATCTTCCACCCAAAATTTTTGAATTTGATAGCCAGTAGGAACAATTCCCACCCCACTGATTCCCGAACCCGAGATAGCAGGAATCTTGGACGATGTTTGAATACCAGTGCCAGGAAAGGTGATAGTTTGATTTAATCGGGGATCTCTATTAGTCATTTCCGACTGAATAGTTTTATCACCCAAATATAAATCACTTTGTGAAATAGGCTTTCCATCCACACACAAATAACTTTCAATCAAAGACTTAGAAGCACTAGTATTAAAATTATTACTTTGTAAGTTCCAAGAAGTAGCAGTTCCTAATAATCCAGTGATATAGGCCTTAAACATAATCATTTCCTTATTCCCGTTTAAATCTATAGAATTAAACAAAGAGGCATAATCCACTGTAGGTTTACCAGTATTGTGTATTTGATAATGACCTTCTGTAATTAACCGTTGAGATGCACTCGCCGCCTCTTGCAAAAATTTCTCACTGCCAGCGATATTTCTGTACTTACGGTAGGTACCTTCAAATAAACACATCCGGGCTTTTACCAAGAGTGCTATATCCTTGTTTATCCGACCCTCTTCTGCAGAAGCCTTGTCAGGTAGGCCTAAAATGGCTGCATTTATTGTTGCCAAAAGGGAGTCCATTACCATTATTCTACTGTCACGGGGGGTATATAATTCGGGGGAATTAAGTTCCAAGTCCTTTGAAAGCCATGGCACATCTCCAAAATCTTTTACTTTTTCAAAGTAATTCAAAACTTTAAAAAACCGTACTTCACCAGCGTACTTTTCTTTAATCTCCTTACCAACCGGTGTTTGATTGTATCGAGTCAAAAAGTAATTACAAGATCTCACAACCTGCCAATCCCATCCGCCGCCACTGGTGGGCACTATATTTTTACCAGCAGCAATTAAATTAAAATCAAGAGGCACCATATTGTCACTTTGATTGTCACCAGTAATTATTGGACTTCCGGAAGTACCCGTAGCATGACCAACAAACACACGGTAAAAGTCATTTGCGTATTGCTTTAGCTCATTTTCATTGTGCCAAAAATTCTCACTATTCAAGGAATCGGTTGGAAACCTATTTAAGAAATCATCTGAGCAGGAAGTCACAGCCAGAATGATCACTATTAGTGCTGTTTTTATAAATTTTGTATTCATGATACGTTCGAATTAAAATGTTAACTGGATACCAAAGGAAACCACTCGCTGTAATGGATAGAATATACCTAACCCACCATTTCCAATCACTTCGGGATCAAAGTTCCCTTTCAATTTGGTAAACTCCCATAGGTTTTGTCCTGAGAAATAAATCCGTGCTTTGCTTAGGCCTACATGCTTGATAAAAGGAGACGGCAAGGAGTAACCTACCGCAATGTTTTTTAACCGTATATAAGCTGAGTTTTGTAAAAACCTTGTCTGCGACTGGATGTTATATCCAGACCCGGATTTATAAATAGGATAATAAGCATCCGAATTTTCGGCGGTCCATGAATTGCGGTATACTTCTTTCGTACCTACTGCACCCCCATTATTAATTGCTCCCCAAAAGTAATTGCCGGTTGGAACATAGTCGCGCTTACCTACTCCTTGTAACAAGAGCGCAAGATCAATCCCCTTCCAAGCCAGGTTCCCCGTAATACCGAATTGATATTGTGGAGTGGCATTACCAATTATTTTTTGATCACCTGGATCATCCACCGTGTTGGCACCACGAGTTATTAGATTATCTCCATTCAGGTCTTTGTATTGAATATCTCCAGCACCCCATTTCCCCGAATTTCCGATTTGATTTTGATTGGCTGCATTGGCTACATCTCCCGCTTGTTGGAATATACCCACCGTTTCAAATCCCCATATTTCATTTACATTTTTGCCCACATAATTATTGCCAAATAATTTATTTGGATTGTTATCGAACTTAGTAATTATCGCTTTATAGTTGGACAAAACCACACCGACATCATACCGTAAACTATTGGCAATTTGGTCGGACCATTTTATGCTGAATTCAAAACCAGTTGTTTCTAGTTCCGCACCGTTACGTTGTGGTACTGCAGTACCCAGCACGGCTGGCAATTTATCGCCCGCTACTAGCATACCAGAAGTAATTCTTTTATACCAGTCAAAGCCCAGATTTAACTTTCCAAATAAATTGGCATCCGCTCCAAAGTCCAAGGTAGAGACTTTTTCCCAGGAGAGATCTGGACTCACTAGCCCTGGTGCCGTAATACCCAATGGCAAGGTGCCTCCTATTATATACGGAACTTGGTTATTAATACCGAACAACGAAACATAAGGATAATTGCTAGCCACCAGCTGGTTTCCTAAGCTACCATAAGAAGCACGTAACTTCAACTCGGTCAAGACTTTGAGCAATGGCTCCATAAACGGTTCCTTGGTAACTCTCCAGCCAGCAGATACGGAAGGGAAATAACCAAATCGACGGCCTTGTGGAAAACGCGATGTTCCGTCATATCGGCTGTTAAATTCAATCAGGTATTTACCCATATAATCATAATTCAACCGAGCAAAAACACCTCTAATGGCCCATGAAGTTTGAAAGTCATCGGTGGTCAACAAACCAGTAGCTAGGTTCAGTACTGGTACTTCGCTACTAATCAAGTCTTGTTTTTTAACTACGGATCCAAGCCCGTTATACCATTCCTGGTTATACCCTACGAGTGCAGAAAAATTATGTTTGTTATTAAAAACATGGCTATAATCCGCATAGATATTGGTAGCAAAATAGTCAGACGAATTGGCGTTCCGCTGTACAAAGGAAGGCGAAGTTCCTGAGATTTGAGGAATCCAAGTATCGCGTATATAAGGAAAGGCTACTTGATTTTCTTTAATATTTTGACGAGTAGCGGTATAAGAAAAGTTACCGCTTATTTTAAGATCTTCAATCGGAAACGCTTCTGCATTTACACTGTATATACCAGTAGAAGAATTGTCCACTTTTCTAGATCCACTTTGCAAGAAGTTCGCAAAGTTTTCAGTAGCTACACCTGCTCCCACAGGAGAGTCGGCAGGGGTAAACTGCGGGAATAGTACTTGAGGCTCGCCTCGGGTCATTTGCTCCCACCAGTCAGAACCTTTATTTGGATATTTGTGAGGCTCATCATAACTGGTAACGGCATAGTTCACTTTGGCTCCAAGCTTGAACCAATCTGTAATTTGAGAGCTAATATTACTTGTAAAATTATAACGCTTAAATACATCCGTAGATGATTTGAATAACCCGTTTTGCTTTAAAGCCGCACCAGAAAAATAATAAGAAGTTTTCTCATTCCCGCCGGTTACATTCAAGGTGTGATTTTGTCCAGCTGCCCAAGGCTGAACCATATCTTTAATTACATTATTAGGATAGTTCCAAAAAATCTTGCCATTGGGGAGTATATGGTAACTTGGATTGTTTACTGGATCATCAATATAATCCTGAACCCATCTAATTTGATCATCGCTATATTTCTGAGCTCCATTAACATTAAACTGAGCCACATTTTGAGACTCTAAGAACTCCGTGGTACTTAACAAATCTGGAAGGTAAGTGGGTTTGTTAAATTGTATACTTCCAGCATAACTTATTTGTGCTTTTCTATTGACAGACCCTTTCTTGGTAGTCACTAGAATCACTCCAAAAGCGCCCCGAGCTCCATAAATGGCCGCTGACGCTGCGTCTTTTAATACCGTTATACTCTCAATATCCGCTGGGTTCAGTAAGTTCATATCCATTTGAATACCATCCACTAATACCAGTGCACTACCACCACTGAGCGAGGTAGTACCACGAACATTAAAGCTAGGGCTCGCATTTGGGTTGCCGTCAGGATTAGTAACATTAAGGTTAGGAATTAAACCTTGAAGTGCTTGTCCCACCTTGGTTACCGGCCGGCTTGTTAATGCGTCGCCACTCACTTGCGCAATGGCTCCTGTAACATTCTCCCTCTTTTTGGTACCGTATCCCACCACAATTACCTCTTCCAACAGACTTAAACTTGGCTCTAAAACCACTGATAAGTTAGTTTTGGAACCCACGGTAACGTCCATAGTATTAAAACCAACGAAGGAAAAACTTAGAATATCAGTGGGTTCATTAATTTCAAGGTCAAACTTTCCATTCACATCTGTGGTAGTACCAGTTGTACTCCCCTTAAGTACCACACTTACACCAGGCAGAGCTCCCCCATCTGGATCCTTCACCGTCCCAGTAATAGTCACTTTTTCTTCTACCACCGAAATTTTCTCTTTCGTGGTTTCTGCATTGGGTTTACTGACACCCACATTTGCTGTTTTAACTACTTTAAAAATGATATACGAATTATCATTTATTTTTTTGTACTGCAACCCTAATGGTTTCAAAATGAGGTCCAGTTTAGATTCCAGTTTTTGACCTTTCTCAAATTTTACATTTGAAAGTTCCAAACCCAGAACCGTGCTTTCCTCAAACAACAGTTCAATTTCATAAAAATCTCGCAGTTGGTCTAATACCAATTTCAGTGGTTTCTTAGCCTCCTGAGGGCTTGATTCCGTTTTTTTATTCGGCTGGGAAAAAGCCAGCATTTGACCGCTGGCAGATATACCAAATAGCCAAAGCGCTGCCATTAACCCCAAAAATGGGGTTTTAAATAGATGTCCTTTCATGTATATAAATTTAGATTATGGGTATTCTTTGAACTGAATTATATTATTTTTTCGAACCACAGCGATATGCATTACCTCTGAAATGGTATTTAATAATTCATCCAGATTTTTAGCTCTAAATGAACCTATTAGCTTGCGATCGGCAAGCTTTTCGGAGGTAATTTCGATTGACAACCCATAGGTTTCTTCCAACATTTGGGCCACTTCCGATAGTTTCATCTCCTCAAATACAAACCTACGTGGTTCCCAAATAGAAAAATTTTGTGGTTCAATCAGTTTGGTTTTCTTTGGAATTAAATCTTTGTCAAAAGTGATGAGCTCACCAGGCTCCATTAATATTTCTTTAACCTGATGCTGGGTATTGTAATTCACTTTAACACTCCCATTTTTCAGAGCAATGTTGGCAACACGATCATTGGCAGTTACCGAAAATTCGGTTCCCAACACAACCACTTCAAAATCCTTGTTGGTTTTAACAATAAACTTCTGATTACCTGACAAGTGTGTAACCGAAAAGCCTGCTTCACCGGTCAGGATAACTTCCCTGTTCTTTTCTCCAAAACCCCAACGTGGTACCAATAAGGAGGATTTAGGATTGAGCATTACCTGACTTCCATCTTCTAAATAAAAGCTTCTGGTTTCCCCTATACGCGTTTCGTAATTCTGATATTGAATAGTGGTTCTTAGAAACCACATGGATACCGCACTTACCACTAATAGTAGAAAACCCGCTGCTACTTTCCTTTTATGTACAAATATCCACCATTTTCTCGCAACCAAGTCCGGTCTGGTTTCCTCTACGTCCTCATTTTCCGAGGTGTTAAGTGCTATGAAGTTCAAATAATTATTGAGGAGCTCGGTACTTTCAGGAGCGTATTCAGGATTATTCCTCTCCCACTCTTCCAACCATTTATAGTAGAACTCCTCATTTGCTTTTAATCGTAACCATTCGTCAATATGTCGTCTCTGAAGTGGCGTTATCTTATTTGCAAAATGCTCAAATATCAATTCCTTTGTAATTTTCATATCAATTAGCTGGATAGCAGGGTTAGACCGTTACATTCCCGGCGGCAAGGAATATCAAAAAATAAACCAAATAATCACTTAACCCTTTTCTTACCAAGGACAGGCCTTTACTTACATGCGTTTCAACGGTCTTTACAGACAATCCTAGTTCTTCTGCAATTTCCTTATAACGTTTTCCCTCAAAGCGACTCAGTAAAAATATTTTACGACATTGCGGCGGAAGCTCGTCTACCAGTTGCTTTACCCGGTTATAGGTTTCTTCGTATTGAGTAATTTCATCGGGCTGCTCACATGCCAGGCCGGCCTGAGCCATGCTTAGCTCCATGCTTACCAAATTAGAAAACTCAGAGCGCAAATGGGTATAGGCTTCGTTTCTTACACTTCGGAACAAATAATAGCGAAATGAGCTAGTTACTGAATTATAGGATCCATTCTTCCAAAACTTACAAAAAACATCACTCACGATATCTTCTGCTTTTTCCTTGGACATTACAAACCGCAAAGCATGATTACACAATGGTCTATGATAACGACGAAATAAATATTCGCAACCTGCCTCAGCACTTTCCTCAAACGCCCGGCGTATCAAGATTTCATCATCTAAAACCCCATTCACTCCATTTCCGACTTCAACCAATTCTTCCATCGGCTTTTCAAAAGCCAAAGAATTGGGATTTAAAGTACTATTTAAAAGACGTAATTGAATTAAGGTCATAACCGATCACAAAAAATCCATCGCTATTAAAATGCATCACTAATCCTACAAGACTCAGGTCTTCCAAAAAACCCTGAGTCAAATGGTAACTATTTTTGAATTAATTGCAATTTTTGGCAGTTCAAAACTCCAATACTGTTTTTAGCAGGGTACAGCATTTTCCAATAGACCTGCTGGATAACCCACTTCCACTAAAAACAAACCTTTTGCAGGTGCTTGCGGGCCAGCAAGGTTTCGATCCTTGGCTTCAATAACTTCTTCAAAAGATGCTATTGTCCTTTTACCTCGCCCTACTTCCAGCAGTGTGCCTACTAATGCCCGAACCATCCCTCTTAAAAAGCGGTTGGCTTGCACCGTAAAAACCAAGTTATTTTCCACAAGGTCCCATTGCGCCGTAGTAATGGTACATATAAAGTTGTTGACGCTGGTATGTACCTTGCTAAAACTCTCAAAATTATGCGTTCCTAAAAGTTTAGTGGCTGCT
>CAXBLH010000053.1:0-19001 GCA_963976315.1 uncultured Dyadobacter sp. | reverse complement strand
TGAAGCTCCTTCTTCTCTTACTCTCTCATAAAGAAAGTATTTATTTCCAGAATCATCATACAGTCTTATTAATCTGTGAGGCATTGTAGTAACATCAAAACCTGTTTTTATATTTGGAGCTAAGGTTTCTTTCCAGACACCTACACCATCATCACTTTCTTCATACTTTACATAGAATATACTTCCTGCTTCACTACACAGTTATTATTATAATAGTTCGATCGATTTTAACTATACTGATTTTAGTTTTTTTAAATAGATTTTTATCCCATTTCTTCGGTGCAACCATCTAAAATTATTAATTTGAAAATTCCTTTTTAATATCCCATTGAAAAATAAATGATATGAAATACCGTCGTTCACAATTATTACTGTTTGTTATCTGGTTTGTAATGCCCATAGTTTCAGTGGAACAAAGCCTACCAGTTTTAGAGAAACAAATGATTGCGCAAGGGTTAGTAAATGTTCAGGAAATAGATCCTACTATCCGGGTGGAATTGAAATACTCCACGACGGATAATTTTGTAAAGAAAGACGTTTACGGTGATTTGACGAAAGCTTATTTACAACCTGAAATGGCGAGGCGCTTGGCAAAGGCTAGTGCGCTTTTGCAGAAAAGTCACCCCGGCTACAGGCTACTGATTTATGACGCTGCTCGGCCCAATTCTGTACAATATCTCTTGTGGGATGCATTGGACGACCTGAAAATACCTGAAAGTAAAAAACCGATGTATGTAGCCGATCCTAAAAAGGGTTCCAATCATAATTTCGGATGTGCTATCGATTTAACCGTCGCCGATGCCAGCGGGAAACCGTTGGATATGGGTACCAAATATGATTACTTTGGTCCATTGGCTTACCCACGCTCCGAGACGGAAATGCTCCGGCAAGGGAAGCTTACCCCGTTGCAAATTGCCAATCGGAAAATCCTGAGAGGGGTGATGACCCAATCAGGATTTTCTGTGAATACCACGGAATGGTGGCATTTTGACGGCATGTCGAAGGCCCAGGCTAAGGCCAAATATGGGATGATTAAATAATTTTGAATGTTTTTTAGTAATAGTTCATTGTCTCCGGAAAGCGCTACCACCCGATAAATCAGTAGTAGCCTTCGCTGTGCCACCACACCAAACGATACTGGCACCTGTCGCATTTACATATATTTTATCCGACACATGTAAATGTGCTTGACTTGCTCCTGACAAATTCAAAATGGATTCTTTGACTGGATAGCCAGCTGCGTTGAGTTCGGAGGCACCAGAAAGCTTTCCGTCTAGGTATATGCCTTTTCCAAAAATAAAAAGATCAGAAGCACCAGAAAGGTCAAACTTTAAAGATTTGATATCACTGATAATTTCAACATCTGATGCCCCAGATAACCCGATGAATAGCTCATCCAAATTCTCAAAATTGGTAATATTACCTTCCACCGCTCCTGACAATTCCACGGATTTTATATTGGGTACTGTGATAGACAATTCTAGGTTGTTTGAGATTGTAAACCATCGATTTTTTAATTCAATATTTAATTTTCCATTTTCAACCTTCGCTTTAACATCGTTAACAATGTTTCTTTTTCCTGTGATAACTATTTTTTGGGTTGGGCCGTAGTTGATGTTGACAAGGATACCGTCTCCTGCCCTCACGGCGTCAAATTCGGCAAGGTCTAAAGTTCTTGACTCAAAAATGTCGTCAGGCCAAACACCATCATCTTCTATGTATATACAAGATTGCAGGGTGAAAATTAGACAAAGTGCAGGGAGTAATTTTGTGAGATAACGATTCATGGCTAATAGATTTTTATAGTATTTTGTTAGTAGATATTGTTGAATATCCAAATCGATGACAATCCACTACGCCGATACCCCTATCATTAATTGCTTTAAAAGGCCAACATTTTTTTTGGTAAACTACTGGTATTAATCAACAGCGAGTGGGAACGACTATCTTTACAATCGGTAGATCCCTGCAAATAGCTCATGAGAAATCATTGTCGGGAAGTATTTAGGTACTCAAAGCTAAATCAGAATACCGTCTCCTTTTTTAAAATATTTAGGGCCATGCATAGGGGGGGAGTATAGAGTTGATTGTCATGCTGGAAACAAAATGAAACGTGGCAGCATTAAATTTGGAACATAAAAAATCATTTATCGCAACTGAATTTCTAAATTTGGATAGTAACAAAAAGTATAAACAAGTGATTGTAACGGATCCAGATTTAGTACTAGCTATTCGTAAAGGGGATGAAGGTGCTTTTGAAAGCGTTTTTAAATGCTACTATGAACGCTTATGCGTATATGCTAGTTCTTTACTGCGTGATGATGAGGAAGCGGAAGAAGTGGTTCAAGTGGTTTTTTTGACTATTTGGGAAAAACGCCAGGAACTCGAAATAACACTTTCTTTAAAATCCTATTTGTACAGAGCAGTGCACAATCATTGCCTAAATAGGTTTAAGCATGAGGCCATCAAGCGTAAACATCAAGAATATTCTAAACATTTTTTGACACCCTATCAGGAGTCGGTTACGGAGGCTATACTGGCAGATGAATTAAGCGAAAAAATTGAACGGGCCGTTATGGGTTTACCAGAGCAATGCCAACGTGCATTTAGAATGAGTCGTTTTGAGGATATGAAATACCAGCAAATTGCGGATGAATTAGGTATTTCTATAAAAACCGTTGAAAATCAGATTGGGAAAGCATTACGGATTCTGCGACAGGCTTTGTCAGAGTATTTGCCAGTGATTGTAAGTTTTGTTTTTGGATTATTGGAAATTTTTAGATCAGGGAAAATATGAGCACACCAATTAACGATGTCACCGACGCACTTTTGGCACGGTATCTGGCTCATGAAGTGAGTAAAGCCGAGGCGGATCAAATTGAAAAATGGATTCAAGAGCGTCCAGAGAACCAAAAAATATGGGAGGATTACCAATTAATTTGGAGGGCCTCTTCAAATCAGGCATACAAATCGAAGTATGACGCTGATATGGCTTGGGGAAAGGTTTGTCAAAAAATGCAAGCCGCACCCCATGCCGAAACAAAAGCCGTTCACTTTACAAAGGCGAAAAATCGAAATTACAAGCTTATTGCATTTTTAGCATCAGCCGCCGCCATGTTGCTGATTACATTCGGCCTTTATTTTAATGAAGAAGAAACCACTGTGGAGTGGGTGTCGATAGTGACTAAAAATGAAACAAAAGAAACTTTTTTGCCAGATGGCACCAAGGTGTTTTTGAACTTCAATTCCAAGTTGAGTTACCCGCTGAATTTGGAAGGAGAAAATAGGCTGGTTACAATGGAAGGCGAGGCTTTTTTTGATGTAAAACCCGACTCCTTACATCCTTTTATTATAACAGTACATGATTCTAAAATTCGGGTTTTGGGTACTTCCTTTAATGTAATGGCTCAAAAAGGCAATGCGTTGCGTGTAGATGTGGAAACCGGTAAAGTACGGGTAGAACATAACCAACAGAAGATGGAGTTGGTAAAAGGGCAGGGTGCAATTGTAGAAAAAGACAGCATGGTGAATGTGCAAGCGAATTCCAATATTATTGGGTATAAAACCCAAATTTATGAATTCAAAGCAACTTCCCTGGGTGAGGTGGTGAGCTTGATTAACAACGGATACCATGCAGATATTCGTTTGGAACAGTCCAAGTTAGCATCTTGTAGGTTAACCTTAATGCTGGAAAAGGAATCATTGGATACTGCCCTTGCTGTGATCTCTGAAACCCTGAATTTGAAATTGAGAAAAGAAGGAAGCACCTATTGGTTGGAAGGTGCTGGTTGCCAATAATATAGCTATTTGGAATAAATATGATAAATACATTCAAAAATTGGAAGTTGCCTTTCTGGCTTGGAATACTGGTTTTTTTGTTACACCCTCACATCGGACGAAGCCAGGATCACCTAGAAACAAAGTTGACAGTAAGGTTAGAGAATCAACCATTGGCTAAGGTATTAGAGCAAGTGGGAGAGCAGGCAGGGGTTCGGTTTTCCTATAATCCGGATGTGATTGATGTGAAAAAATCCATAACCATTCAGGTGAAGGATCGTAAAATGCGGGATTTGCTCGACGATATATTTCAGGGAAAAGTGACGTATAAGGTCAAAAGGAAATATATTATTTTGAAAAAAAATGAAGCGTCCATTCAAGGAGCTACGGAGGTGCATGTGAGTGGTTATGTGATGGACCGTAACACGGAGGTGACTTTGGGCAGTGCTAGTATTTATGATAGTCAGTCGCTGGTTTCAGCTATATCCAATCAAAAGGGGTTCTATCATTTAGTACTTCCCGCAGGATCCAAACAGGTGCGGTTGGAAATAAGGAAAGAAGGTTATCTGGGTTCTTCTATCATCGCCGATTCCAAAACAAACATCAGGTTGGACATACGTTTGTCTCCAGATTCTATAAAAATGATTGCCAATTTGCCCGTCAAACCAATTTTAAGGGAGGATACGCTTCGTTTAAAAGTTGAGATTCCGGTTTATGAACCTACTCAGGCAACGGCAAGTATTGACGACCGCCTAGACCTGGATCCTATAATCGATCGGACACAGGAAAAAATAAAATCGACCTACCAATTTGTTCAAAATGAATTTATTTCTGCTTTTCAAACTGCGCAACAGGCCGTTCATATTCGAAATATTAGTGATACTCTGTACCGACCATTTCAAGCATCTATTTTACCATTTTTGGGTACAAATCATCAATTGAGTGGAAATATCATCAATGATTACTCGCTCAATCTCATTGCGGGATATTCCCTAGGAGTTCGGAAATTTGAAGTGGGGGGTATATTCAATGTGGTTCGAGGTGACGTAACAGGATTTCAACTAGCCGGAGTTAGCAATTTGGTGGGAGGTAATGTTAGCGGGTTTCAGTATGGTAGTTTTATGAATATGACGCTTGGGGATTTTTATGGGTTTCAAGGGTCGAACCTAATCAATTATACCGGTAAAAATTTCAAAGGGGCACAGATCGCTGGATTTGCGAATGTGGTGGTAAGGGATTTAGAGGGCTATCAAGTGTCGTCTATGTACAATTATGCACACAGAGTTTTATCAGGACATCAAATAGGAATAGTCAATTATGCTGATTCTTCTGCTACTACCCCTTTCGGTATGTTTAGTTTTGTACGTGCCAATGGCTATCGTCGATATGAAGTCTCAAGTGATGAGTTCAATTATTTTAATACGTCTTTTAAAACCGGCGTGAATGCCTTTTACAACATATTTACACTTGGTTTTAATGGCTTGTCATCCAAAAAGGCATTAGGTAGTATAGGTTATGGGGTGGGTTCTTCCATTCCGATGGGAAGAGGATGGGCCACCAGCGCAGATTTAACTGCTAATGCGGTGTTCTTCAAGAATCAGCCTCAGGATGAAGTCGTGGCAGGGCTTTTTCGCTTGTCGGTCGGTGTTGAAAAAAGAATTGGAAATCGAATGGCTGTATTTGCTGGCCCTTCTGTAAATCTATTTGTGGGTTCTAAATCAATGCTTTTTGATCAAGAAAACACGAGCCCAAGACCCATTTGGATTGGAAATAAACCAGAACTCGGTGATTTGAATAAAGCTTGGGTGGGTTTTGTGGTCGCACTCAGGTTTTGCAATATTGTCCAGGGTAATTAACAACTCTTGCCTTATGGCTATTAAGCTCCAATTAGCTTGTCGACTAGGCTCATTGCATGATTTGCCAGCAATGAAAATGCTTTTCGCTGAAACAATCCGAGCTACGTGTAATCAGGATTATAATCCAACCCAGGTTGATGTATGGATTCAGAGCACCAAAAAGGATGATCGGTGGTCCAGTATAGTACTGGATCAGTATTTGATTATTGCTGAAATTTCAACGCAGATAGTCGGTTTATGTTCATCCTAGTTTTCAAAGAAAAGGAGTAGCCTCTTATTTGTTGAATCAAATTGAAAAGCAAGCCATATCCTATCAGACAGAAAAGCTGATTGCAGCAGTTAGCATTACTGCGAAGGCATTTTTCGAACACCATGGATTTATAGTCATTGCCGAACAGCAAGTTGAAAGGTCTGGTGTTTTACTAACCAATTTTAAGATGTCGAAGAAATTAATATAAACTTGATATTGAAAATTGGCAGAAATACGGTAGTGCTAAACTTTTGCACCTCTGCCAATTTTTTAAAACAAATGAAAGATTCACTCAAAAACCTATTCTCCTTTTAGAACCAGCAGACTTACCAGCAGCAAACGCTTTTAATTCCCCTAGCTCTTTCTCAAAACTACCAGAGAGAATAGGGAAACGGCACCACGATCTTGGATCTAAATTGAGGTCATCCAAATGAAAGGAAGGAGCATAACGTTCTCTTTTCCATTGGTTGCGGCTCCAAAGTTTGAAGAATCGTTCCGTCCAAGCAAGTATTTGAGTTTCGGAATATTGGTCTTTAAACTCGACCACGAGTATTTGGTAAGCCACCAAAGGTGATTTTTTGTCTCGAATTGCATACCGTTCCAAAATATTTAAAAAATCATAAGGCATTAAATCAGCCTCGTCGGTTTGCATCTGAGCGGCCGGACGTAGCTCCGCAGTCGGTTGTAAACTATTTACTTTTTTTAGACCCACTATTTTGATATGCTTGCCCTTTACCTCACAACCCGTTGTTTCCAACCAGCGTAACCATTGGCGAAGATAATGCTTGTCAATTCCTGCTAATGGGCTTATACTGCCAGACGTATCACCGTCCATGGTGGCGTATCCCACCGCCACTTCCGATCGGTTGGATGTCGCCAGTAGCAAGTGGTTTGTCAAATTGGTGAGCAGCCACACGCCTGGAGCACGAACTCGTGCTTGGATATTTTGAAGGGCAATATCATCCTGTTCCCAAGTAAGGTTTCTGCCTATTTGTTCTTCTATTAAATTTTTATAGGTTTCTACCAATCCGTTGATATTGATATTATAAAAAGTAGAGCCAATGGATTCCGCCAAGGTTTGTGCTGATTCTAACGTATCGTTGGAGCTGTTTTCGGTACCTTGGTAAATATTATGAATCAATACCTTCGCAATTTCATCCTCGGTGGTGGCTTCTTGAATAGCTTTGATATGGGCCAGCTTTTGTTTTAAAGCCTCTAACCCAATACTTTCATCGGCTAGTCGGATCATCAGTCCGCATAAAGCAGTGCAAGCGGAGGAGTCAGCGCCACCGGATAGTGATATGGTAAAACCGTTGGATCGACTTTTTCGTAAGTAATCGAATAAGCCAAGACAAACTGCCCGGGCAAATTCTTCTTCTTTTAATGCGCCACCCTTTTCAAAAGCTTCTAATTCTGCTTGCTGCGTTGGAACGGGTAGGGTTTCTGGAAAAGTGAAACTGGATCTTACAATACTATGGTCTTCTTTTTTTACGGTAGTTCTATTTTGAACTTGACTTAAACGCGTAATATCCGTGTCGATAACGGCGGATGTTACCAAAAAATCTTCATAGCTAAATCTCGGACTGGATACCAAAAAATCACCGTTGGAGGCAATCATCGCATCACCATCATATATGGCTCTTCCCGCTTCGTTCCCTAGCAAATTGGTATAAATATAGCTGCACCCAAAGGCCCTTGAACCTTCCATGACGATTCTCTCGCGGGTAATGAATTTATGAAATGCAAAATGGCTTGCGCTCGGATTTAATATAATATCAACCCCTTTTTCGTAATGTCTTTTTCCTGGACGATTGGCTACCCAAGCGTCTTCACAAATTTCGAAACCAATACGTATTTCTTCTGAGCGATCGTCTACCAGTTCAAAAATAATATCTCCAATAGGATATTTAATCTGGTCAATTTCTATGGAGTCCACCAGACCAACAGGCCATGCATGGAACCAGCGGGTTTCATAATGGATACCGTTATTGGCTAAATTCTGCTTACAATAAAAACCCGATATTTGTCGGTTCACGATTAAACATGCCGCATTGTAAAGTCGGTTATTGAAACGAATTGGTAAACCTACCGAAACGACCATGCCAGCGGTGTGGTCAACAATTTCCTTTAAACTGGAAATGGCTTGTTCTGCCAAGTCGGGTGCAAAAAAGTAATCTTCACAGCCATAGCCAGTTATACAAAGTTCGGGTAAACACAATAAGCTAATATCTTGTTTACGAGCTTCTTCAATGGTATTGATGATATTTTTGGTGTTACTTTCCCACGACATAGGCGTTTGGTTTACCACACCCGCAGCAGCTTTGATCAAGGACATATATCTGTGTTTTGAATAGTCAAATTTTTGGTTTGATGATTTTTCAGCTTCCCATTTCAATGAGTTATTGTGGCGTTTAGTGGAAAATTTCCCATTAAAATCGTCTACAATCTAGTTAGATGGGTTCCTGAACATCGTAATTGTAAAAATAACAAAAGAATTAGGGATCTATTCCTTTTTATATCCTCCTCCCAGTTTATAACCACTGCATGGTTCTATTTATTAGGTATTCAGACGGGTTTTGTTGGTAGATTTTGGTAATCAAAAAACCGAAACCTACGATCGGTTCCAAAATCGTTTTAAGAAGCATTTTGACTACCGAAAACCGACGGTCGATTCATTAGTAAACAACTCCTGATAAGCTTTAATACCTAATTAATTATCGCTCTAATCTTCCTAATAAATCCAAAGTTCTCCCCAATCCAACGAAATTCAACTATTTTTGCGATACTAGCCATATAAACATATTTACATTGCGCTTTCCATCTTTTATAGCCAAACGTATCCGACATAATGAAGCCGGTTCATTTTCAGCAACCGTTTCACGTATTGGTGTGGCGAGTATTGCTATTGGTGTCTCGGTAGGTATTTTATCGTTTGCGATTTTATTAGGTTTTAAACAAACCATTCAAAAAAAGGTCTTTCTATTTGGCGCGCACATTAGTACTAGCGCTTATATACTGGGCAACACCTACGAGGAAGGGCCACTTTCAAAGGAAAATTCTATCGCCAAAGAATTGCCCAATATTCCAGAGGTGGATCACTGGCAAGTAGTGGCGCATAAATCGGGGATACTCAAAACGAAGGAGGAAATAAAAGGCGTAGTACTGAAAGGAGTGGGCAAGGATTATGACTGGGGCCAGCTTCAAAAAACGGTAGTTGCCGGCAAACTGCCCGATCACAAAGATTCGTCTTCCATTAAATATGGTTATTCTTCGGAGATTTTAATCAGTAAAAAAATTGCGGATCAGTTAGTATTAAAAACGGGAGATCCGGTGATTATGTATACCTTACAAAACCCACCGCGTCCTCGTAAGCTTACCGTTTCTGGTATTTATGATACCCAAATGGAAGAATTTGACAATACCTTGATAATCGGTGATTTGGCCTTAGTTCAACGGCTGAATAACTGGGGTCCAGATTCAGTAGGAACCTATGAAATCTATCTCAAAGATTTTTCAAAGTTAGATCAGGTCGCTTCTAGGCTAAAAGAGGTCATACCTACTGGTGTTTATTTAGCGAGGGTTACGGATTCGTTCCGGCCATTATTTGACTGGCTGATCCTGCTTGATCGAAACACCGCTGTCTTTTTAAGTTTGATATTATTTGTGGCTTGCTTTAATATGGTATCCATACTTTTGGTAATGATCATGGAAAGAACGCCGCTCATTGGTATGCTTAAAACTTTGGGAAGTCCTAATCGGCAGATTAGAATGGTGTTTTTTAGAGTTGGGCTGTACATGGTGCAAAAGGGGCTACTCATTGGTAATTTGGTAGGTCTGGGACTTTGTTGGTTGCAATACCAGTTTCATCTTATACCCCTCGATCCTGTAAATTATTATATGGATACCGTCCCAATCGTGTTCGATTGGCCCATTTTTATTTTGATAAATATAGTAACCGTGGTGGTCGCAGGTATAATATTGATTGTTCCCACTTTAATTATCACACGCATTCAGCCTGTGAAAGCATTGTTATTTAAGAAATAGAAATGAATCCGATATGAAACCTGAAAAGCAGCGTCAATTAATCCTAAAATTTATTGTTTTTCTGGGCCTAGCCTTTATTTTAAATTTTGATGTATTAGCTCAAAGTGCGAAATGGAAGGAGATTTATCCTGGAATATGGAAAATAACGGTTGGGAAACCGGATGAATTTAATCTATTAACTGCCGCAAATGTTTCTCCGTCGCCAGAACTCTCGCAGTTTAGTTCAGAAAAATTTCCGTTGGACGACACTCAAATTAATATTCAAGTTAAAGATCAAAAAACCTATATACGGTTCCCATTAACAGAAAAGGAACAGCTTTTTGGTTTTGGACTAAATTTCCAATCGGTATACCAAAGAGGAAAGATATTGCGGTTGCATGTGGATCATTACGGAAAATCGGATAATGGTCGAACACATGCGCCAGTGCCTTTTTACGTATCCTCACTGGGTTACGGCGTGTTTGTCAACGTAGCGAAATACATCGATGTTTATGCAGGTTCAGCGGTAAGAAAGGATAGTGATCATTTGCCCGAAGTAAAAGACCGAAATACCGATAAAAGCTGGGAGGCTCACCCTATTTCCGATGCGGTGGAAATGTTGGTACCTGCAGAGGGTATTGAAATTTATGTTTTTGCCGGACCAAAGCCCATGGACGTAATGCAGCGTTTTAATCTTTTCAATGGCGGTGGTTGTTTACCTCCCCGCTGGGGACTTGGTTTTACACAAAGGGTACACCGGCTATATTCCGACGAGCAGGTTCTAGCGGAGGCTAAACTCTTTGAAAGCAAAGGATTTCCACTTGATTTTATAGGATTAGAACCGGGATGGCAAAGCAAATCATACCCTTGTACTTTTGAATGGGACAAAACCAGATTTCCAGATCCCGTTGGTTTTATAAAAAAGATGGAGGCCAGCCATGTTAAAATCAATTTGTGGACCAACCCTTACGTATCACCGGAGTCGTCTATTTATAATAAAATGAAACCGTTTTCTGGAACTCATTTGGTATGGAATGGAATTGTACCCGATTTGAGTATACCCGCTGCCAGTAAATTGATTTTTGATAAATTCGAAAAAGAGCATATTCAAATCGGTGTAAGTGGCTATAAGATTGATGAAGTCGACGGTTTTGATAGTTACGTTTGGCCCGATGTGGCTACTTTTCCATCAGGTAATAGTTCCGAGCAGCTACGCCAGACTTATGGCTTACTGGTGCAACGCTATACTTTTGATGCTTTCAAACGAAACAATACCCGAACCTATGGACTGGTGCGTGGATCAAATGGTGGGGGTGCTTCGTTTCCGTATGTGATTTATAACGACAATTATAGTCACCAAGATTTTATTACTGCCTTAATTAATAGTGGCTATTCAGGCGTATTATGGACCCCTGAGGTACGCGCTTCCAGAACAAGTGAAGAATGGCTAAGGCGTTTCCAAACCGTTTGTTTTTCTCCCATGGCCATGATCAATGCGTGGTCGAGTAGTACACAGCCATGGACCTTTCCTGATGTGGCGGATCAAGTTCAAGAGCTGGCGTTGCTGCGTATGCAAATGATGCCCTACTGGTACAATGCGTTTGCGAAGTATCATTACCAAGGTATACCACCATTTAGAGGACTGAATTTAGAGGAAGGTTTTTTATCCGAAATAAAAAAACATAAAGTCAATGAAAGTTTGGAGGAGAACCCGTACGAGGAAGCCCAAATTAAAGAAATTCGGGACCAGTATATGGCTGGGGAATATTTGTTAGTGGCACCTATTTTTACAGGTCAAACAACCAGGAAGGTCGTATTGCCAAAAGGGAAATGGTATGATTTCTATACAGGAGCATTTGTGGGTGATGGTGAAGTGATACAGGTTCCCGAAGGGTATGCCAAAATACCAGTGTATGTAAAAAATGGTGGTATAATACCTATGATGCCTCCACTTTTACACGCACCTGCTGCCGGTGAAAAGGTGGATTTAGAAATCAGGCATTATGGTGACAAAGAGACCAAAACAAGTTTGTATGATGACGATGGACGCACTTTTAATTATGAAAAGGGCGCATATTCTTGGCGGTCCATCCAAATCGTGAAGCAGTCCAATGGGAAATTTTCCGGTACTATTTCAAAACCCGAGCCGGGGAAGCCTACCACCATTGGAAAAGTTAGTTTTGTTTTTATGACTCAAAAATAAATCTTCGATTGGCCATTTGGGAGTTCATAAGGACTCCAAGGAGTTCTGTAGGTCTTTCCTTACTATTTTCTCTTAAAAAAGAGAAATACAAGTTGGGTAGGTAGGTTTTTGTTCATCAATATCTCATATTGATACATGTTAAAAGGTCGGTTGTACTATGGATGGGAGGTTATTCCCATGTAAAAGTCATCGAAAAAAGGATCCATTCCAAGAGTTCGCATTGAGCATAACGCTCCCCCGAAAGTAAGCCTTTAAGCTACATTGGCCCCTGCACTCCGTGAGGGAATTTATTCCCATTTACTAACTAATTTATACTTTATTTATTTTTTTTATCACTAGACTAGGACTATTCATGCCTTTATGTGTCTACATAGTAAGGTTGTAAATGGTTAGTTTAGTTGAAAAATGAAAGCAAGGGAAACAGATCGAAAGGATATCAGGAAAAATCACTTTGAAGTGAACCGGTCCTATTCAGGAGAAAGCGAACAAATCGTTTCATTAAAGTCAGAAGCCCTCATCGAAAAAGCTTTTGAGGATAACTTTGATGGGGCCGTTGAAATGCTTTTTCGTTGGTACTATGCTCCGCTCTGTAACCATGCGGTTCGTTTCGTAGCCTCGCGTGAAATTGCAGAAGATATCGTATCGGATGTTTTTTCTGCCTGCTACCTCAATAGAACTTTTACCACTATAAATACCTCATTTAGGGCCTATCTTTTTAAGGCAGTTCGCAACCGGGCTTATAATTATGTAAGGTCTGAAATAAACCGTAGTGTTTCATTGGAAACGGCCCAGCACCTATCGGCCCAGCAGGAGCAACAACCCGATGAAATTACGCATTACGAAGACATGTACCAAGATGTTGAAAAAGCCATCAATGAACTCACCTCCCGACGAAGGAGCATCTATATCATGCATCGCATAGAAGGCAAAAAGCATGATGAAATAGCCCAAGAGTTGGGCATTTCTTTGAAAACAGTAAAAGAACACATGTATCAAGCGCTACGACAAATACGCGAACATCTACGAAATAAGTGGTCAATAATAGGGCTACTGCTCTCATCAAGCTATCAGGAAATATGGAATCAATTGTAAACAAGGAACTGGTCTTCTCCTACTTTGCCGGTAACTGTTCTGCTTTTCAAAAAAAGTTAATTGCAAATTGGGCTTTGGAAAAGTCAAACGAAGAGCTGTTTTTTCAGTGGTTGTGCGAGTGGGAACGTCAAAATGTTCAGTACCCGGTGGATATTGAAGCGGGGATTTCACGCCATCTTGCCTGGAAGGAATCTCTTTCGAACGCACAAAAACCGATGGACAGTTCCTTTCCTTCTTATTCACTGGGGAGTATGTTTTGGAGGAAATCGGGTGCCGTGGCTTGCGCTGTGATAGGTATATTATTTTTTGGTTGGCTATTTCAAGACTACTTACTCTATACCACGCATACCACTTCTTACGGCGAGATAAGGAACATTACGCTGCCTGATGAAAGCAAAGTGACCCTTAATGCAAATTCTCAATTGATAATTCCCCGCTTTACATTTTGGCAGGATCAGCGGAAGGTACACGTAAGGGGCGAGGCCAATTTTGAGGTGGTACATACCATAGACCACCGCCGATTTGTGGTAAAAACGGACGACAACCTGGAAGTGGAAGTACTAGGTACTGAGTTTAATGTATATAGTAGGCCGTCAGGCAATCGTGTCGTACTCAAACGTGGTAAAATTCTGCTGAATTACACCGTAAATCAGCAACAAAAAACCATTGAAATGAAGCCCGGACAGCTCGCTGAATTGAACTCAAAAGGAGAGGTACAACTAAATCAAAACGTAGATGTACAGCAACATACTGACTGGCAGTATCATCGGTTTGTTTTTGAAGATTTGACTTTCAGGCAGGTAGGCGAAAGATTAAACGATGTTTTCGGAAGCCGTATCCAATTTGAGGAGGAAGAACTTGCCAATCAACTGATTTCAGGGTCGTTTCGAGCTTTGGATGCTGGTGAACTTTTGGAACTGCTGGCGGAGTCCGGAAATTTCCAATACCGGAAGGAGGGTAACGATTTCGTAATAAGGCAGTTGAAAAAGTAGATATCAATTTTAAATCAGTTAGCACAAGAAAAAACCATCCCTATTCAAGGCTGCTATACCTAGCTGCGAAAGGGTTCTGTATAATTACTAATTCTAAACTTTACTTATATGAAGCACTTGTTTCTAAAAATCTTTGCGCTACTAATTCTTGGTGTACTGCCAAGCCGGGCCATCACCCAATCATTGGCAAGAGCGCATAATCAAGTAAGCCTTGCGGTCTTGCAGACGCAATCAGAAGAGCGAAGTTTAAAAGATGTTTTAAAGGAGTTTAAGCGGCATTACCATATCGATATTGTTTTTTTCAATAGTACCGTTGATGGGTTCACTATAAAAGACAAAGAAGTTGTTTTCGGGAAGGAGTTTGAGACAAGCCTACGGAATCTATTGCGTCCTTATGACCTACAATTCAACAAGGGGAAAAGTGGAAGTTATGTCATCATTCCTAAGGAAGCCGCTCGTCCTGATGGAAACCCGGTAAAACAGAAAAAAACTAACTCCCAAGTAGATTTAATAAACTTAAAAACCCCCACGAAAAACGATCAGAAAGAATCCGTTATACCCATTCAGCAGGAGGTGAGGGGAACAGTTACTGACGAAAATGGCGTTGGGTTGCCAGGGGTAAGTATACGTTTGAAAAGTACTTTACTCGGGACAATTTCTGACGCTGACGGTAGGTATCGGTTGGAACTACCCGAACAAAGTGATAAAGTGTTGGTCTTCTCTTATGTGGGCTATTTAACTCAGGAGAAGGAAATCGAGAACGAAGGTTCCGTGGATATAAAATTAATTCCCGACCAGAAATCACTGGAAGAAGTGGTGGTCGTTGGATATGGAACTCAAAAGAAGCGAGACGTAACGGGCTCGGTAGCCTCAGTAGATTTGGAAGCGTTTCGGGAAGCACCTAATCTTAATATATTACAGTCATTGCAGGGTTCGGTTCCAGGTATTCAAATTGGCCAGGTCAATCAGGCTGGACAGGAGCCAAATATTCAGATTCGTGGTCAAAACTCACTCAGTGGAAGCACTAGTCCGCTAATAGTAGTAGATGGGATCATGTTTCGGGGGAGACTTTCTGACCTGAATCCCGCCGATATAAAATCAGTGGATGTACTTAAAGATGCCAGTAGTAAGGCCATTTACGGAGCACAAGCTGCCAACGGTGTTATTTTGATCACCACATTTTCTGGTAAAACCGCCCAAAGTCCTGTTATTAATTACTCCGCATCCTTTTCTACCCAAAATCCTACCGTAAAAGCGCGCTTACTGAATAGAGAGGAAACATTGCAAAAAGTACGGGACATAGAGTTTCGGAATGCCTACCAGGCTCCGGATTATACCAATCTCAATCCTAGCTGGGATTTCAATTTGTCCGAAATGCGCCCGCTACAATTAGAAGGGATAGCGCAGGGGACCGATTTTGACTGGTGGGATGCTCTTACCAATACAGGACATATTCAAGATCACCAGCTCAGCGTTGCAGGTAGTACCGAGGCTACCAGTTATTACATTTCTGGTGGGATTTCCGACCAGAAGGGTATTATCCTAAACGACCGCTTTAAACGAGCTACCGCTCGCATTAACGTAGAGACTGCGATCAAACCCTGGCTTTCCCTGGGAGCCAATACTTTCGGGTCTTTCCTGAACTTGTCGGGCAAACACCCTTCCATGAACACCATAGCTACGGGCACATCTCCCTTAGTGAGTCCGTATGGCCCGGAAGGGCAATTAGTGATCAACCCGAGGGGGGATGTGGCCGTCAACCCATTTTTGGACGCACAAGCCGATGACCAGGATAAAGTCAACCGCATATCCGGAAATTTTTATTCCGTGCTGACCATTCCTTCTTGGGAGGGATTCAGCTATCGGATCAATTATAGCAATAATATGAGGTGGTGGAACCAAGCCAATAGCAATAAGTACGGGGCAGGCTTGACGGGCACTGCGAGCAAGGAAAACGGCTATGTGCTGGATGTGCTATTTGATCATATTATTACTTATGATAAGAAATTAAACAACCACGGGATCAACCTTACCATGGTGGCAGGATATAATCGTATCAAATCAGAAACTACCCTGGCTAGTGGTACCAACATTCCCAATCTAAGTCTTTCTTACAATAGCTTGCAGCAGGCCGTCAATCGGACCATATCGTCCAACGCATACCGCGAATCTTCCTTATACCAAATGATTCGGGCCAATTACAATTTTAAAAGCCGTTATATGTTGACGGCAACCCTTCGCCGGGACGGATTTAGTGGATTTGCCAAAAACAAAAAAATAGGGCTCTTTCCATCAGTAGGGGCAGCGTGGGTAGTTTCTGAGGAGCCCTTTTTCAAGATACCGGCCATTAGCTATTTTAAACTCCGGGCGAGCTACGGACAAAATGGAAATCAAACTGCCAGATACAGCTCTCTGGCCAGAGTCGTAGCGGATGAATCTTCCCAATATGTTTTTGGTGATGGCACGTCGACTTCCCTGGGTCAGTACCCAGCCAGTTTGGCGAATGATAATCTGACCTGGGAATCCACCGCTGGAACGAACTTTGGTCTGGACTTCAACCTATTTAAAGATAATATCAAAGGGAGCGTTGATTATTACCATACCGCCACGACTAACCTGTTTTGGGATATGAGCCTTCCTCGTATGACTGGTTTTTCCAACATCAGTACCAACTTGGGGAAAATTGTAAATCGGGGGATTGAATTTCTGATTCAGACGCAACCTATCCGTGGGACCAAATTCCAATGGAATCTGGATGTGAACTTTTCATCCAATAGAAATGAAATTGTCCATCTTCTAAATGTGGATCGGGATGGTGACGGGCGTGAGGATGATCTGGTTGCCAGTAATCTGTTCATTGGCCACTCCATTGGGACGGTATACAATTATGAAACGAATGGCATCTGGCAGCTAACGGATGAAATACCTACGGGTTTTTTCCCTGGTACTTACAGAGTCGTGGATCAAAACGGAGATGGTATAATCTCTGCCGATCAGGATCGCAAGATTCTGGGTCGTAGCGAGCCTTCCTTTCAAATGGGGATTCAGAATACGTTTCGTCTGAGCCCGTTCACCCTGCGCATTTTCATCAACAGCATTCAGGGAGGCAAAAGTGGGTACATGGGAGCCAATCATCCGACCGGATTTCCTGATACCCGCAGTACGGCACAGCACGGAAACTGGTTTAATTTTTACGATTACTGGTCTCCCACCAATCCGGATGGCAAGTATCCATTGCCTTGGGAAGCGGCCCAAGTTAAGCCTGTGCAATATTTTTCCAGAAGTTTTGTACGATTACAGGACATCTCTTTATCCTATCAATTGCCGAAAGCTATTCTACATAAGATAGGGTTAAAATCAGCAAGTGTGTATGCAAGTGGAAAAAATGTACTGACCCTTACCAAATGGGATGGTTGGGATCCGGAAACAGGGCAGGGGATATCGAATAGCAATCCCTATCCCGTGATGAAAGCCTATACCCTTGGTTTAACTATCTCTTTATAAGACTTAAACGATATTCAAATGAAAAAGCTATTTAAGATTAGTCTGGCGGGGTTGTTGCTCTTTTCCCAACTATCGTGCGACGAACAAAAATTCCTCGATGAAGTACCTCTCGATTTTTTTAGTTTGGAAAACTCTTACGTGACCGCCAACGATTACGATCGGGCTCTCACCGACCTGTATGCCCGAGTAAGGGAAGTCCATTTTGGGAGTAGTGCCAGCATCAATTACTTCGCCCATTTTCAGGCTACTGACATTGCCAAACATGCCCGTCTTGATGCCGATCGCTTTGGTGATTATCAGGTATGGCTGGTTCCCACCAATAGCATGGTGCGTTTTCACTGGGAAAGCTGGTACAAAATTGTAGCGAATGCCAATACGGTTATTTCACGGTCAGCAACGGCACCAATAACTGAGGAACAGCGCGAACGAATTGCAGGAGAAGCATTGTTTTTTAGAGCGTATGCGTACCGTCATCTGGTGTACCTTTATGGTGGTGTTCCGCTGATTTTAGAAGAAATAACGCGACCAAGAACCGATTTGGTCAGGAGTTCCAAAGAAGAAGTACTTAAACAAATACTGGCAGATCTCCAGTTAGCCGCCAAGCAGCTGCCCTCTATCGATCAGGTTCAGGATGGGAAAGTCTCCAACCTGGTTGCCTACCATCTGATCGCCGAAACTCAGCTTACGCTTGGGAATTTTGACGAAGCCATTGCGGCTACTACAGAAGTGATCGGTGCCCCGCAGACCAGCCTTATGAAAACGCGCTTCGGAGCCAGGGTAGGTGAAACGGATAAGGATTCTTACTGGGATCTTTTTCAAAAGGGAAATCAAGGGAGATCTTCAGGTAACCGAGAATCATTATGGATTGCGAAAATGGAATCTGATATTCCTGGTGGAATGCTAAAATCTTCAGGTGGAAGTCAAAATTCCTTGGAACGTTTCGCTTCCCCTGCCGGGTGGACACTGCTGGATCCAGAAGGGAAAAATGGTATGAATGGACAGGGAATGTCTGACTATAATATTGGAGGACGCGGAGTTTCTTTTATGATGAATACGGATTATTATTTGTACGATATTTGGGAAAAAGGAGGAAACACGGACCAGCGTAATGCTTCCCATAACATAGTGAGAGATGTAAAATACAATAATCCGGCATCAAAGTGGCTGGATTCGAGTGCAGTAAAGTATCCTGCATTAAACTGGCTCAATCAACATTGGAGGTGGTATCCCTGGCCTTCTAAAATTTCTACCCCCGGCGATCACCCCGATGATAAACGCGAGTTCGAGCCCGACGAGCCACAGTC
>CAXBLH010000052.1:0-19066 GCA_963976315.1 uncultured Dyadobacter sp. | reverse complement strand
CAGGCTTAATGGAGGATGCACCTAGTAATTCGTCAAAAAGTTTGATAGGACGTAGGTTGGCATAAAGACCAAGTTCCTTACGCATTTTTAACAATCCTTGTTCTGGACGTACTTTTGCCGAAGGATCGTTGTCGTATTTTGGGTGACCAACAGCTCCGAAAAGAACGGCATCAGAAGCACGCATTTTTTCCAAAGTTTTGTCTGGAAGAGGAGTACCAGTAGCTTCAATGGCTACATGGCCAATAAGCGCTTCGTCATAAGTAAACTCATGACCGAATTTTTCAGCAATTCTCTCTAATACTTTTTTACCTACTTCGGTAACTTCTTGTCCGATACCGTCGCCCGGTACAATTAAAATATGCTTTTTCATTTATTATTATATTGATAATCAGGTAATTTAAATTGATTTTTATTTGTGTAATAAAGCTGGTAATTTTTTGTGAATAGTGGTAAATACTGGACTGGATGATATTCCAAAGTATCCATGAATCAACTTATTACGCATTAGTTTCATTAACCTCCATGCAATACCAGGATGCAACTGCTAAAATTCTGAGGATATTTTGTTTAAAGCTTCATTTAGTAGATATAATCACAGCTTTTCAAATAGCGATGGTCGATCCATAAAGGTTTTGAATTATTGAGCCAATGTTTCAAAGTTAATCATTTAGCAAACAAGTTTTCAATCGTAAAAGCCATCAATTCCCCAGCATATTCAGCATTTTTTGGGTTGCCTTAATTGCCGAAACAGTTTGGTCAGAATCCAGACCTCTTGTTTTGGTATCTTTATCATTGATATTCCATGTAATTATTGTTTCACAAAGTGCATCGGTATTTCCACCTGGTGGAATTCGTACTGCATAGTCCACCAACTTTGGTAGTTCAATGCCTTTTTTGCAATACACTTTTTTTACTGCATTCATGAATGCATCGTATTGGCCGTCTCCTTGTGCACTTTCTTCGAACACTTCTTCGCTAAACTTTATTTGGACGGTCGCCGAAGGTTTTAGATTTTTAGAATGTGTTAGTACATAATTCACCACAATCACCTTTTCTTCAATGTAATTGCTGTCGAGTACATCAGAAATGATATAAGGCAAATCCTCTGGCGTAACCATTTCTTTTTTATCACCCAATTCAATAATGCGCTGGGTAACTTTTTTAAGGTCGTCCTCTGCCAGGGTAATGCCCAAGTCACGTAAATTGTTCTCAATATTCGCTTTGCCAGATGTCTTTCCTAATGCATACAGGCGTAAACGGCCAAAACGCTCTGGCATTAACTTGCTGAAATAGAGATTGTTTTTTTTGTCCCCATCGGCATGAATCCCCGCAGTTTGGGTAAATACACTTTCGCCAGTAATAGGCTTATTGGGCGGAATGCGTAGTCCTGAAAAGGTTTCGATTAACTTAGAGATAGAGTACAACGACTTTTCAACCACGGAGGTTTTAGTCTCCGGCATGAAGTCGTTCATGACTGCAATAGCACTTGCTAGTGGTGCATTTCCGGCACGCTCTCCCATACCGTTTACCGTTAGGTGGAGACCATGTACTCCAGCTTTGAGTGCGGCCATAATATTGGCAGTACCCAAATCGTAGTCGTTGTGAGCATGAAACTCAAAATGGATACCAGGATATCGGTCAATGACTACTTTTGTATACTCATAGGTTTCTTCCGGAGTGAGTATACCTAGGGTGTCGGGCAAAAGAATTCTTTTGATAGGTTGCGTAACCAAAAAATCCAGAGACGAAAACACGTACTCTGGGGAGTTGCGCATACCGTTGCTCCAATCTTCAAGATATACATTACAATCCATGTCATGGAATTGCGCTAGTGCTATTACTTTTCCTATATCAGTAAAGTGTTCTTCTGGTGTTTTCTTGAGCTGGTATTTGAGGTGGTTCAGCGACCCTTTTGTTAGCAAATTGATTACTCTCGCACCAGATTGCAGCATCCATTCGATGGATTGCTTGCCGTCCACAAAAGTTAAAACTTCCACTTTGTCCAAATAGCCATTTGCCTTGGCCCAATCTGTAATTTTTTTTACAGCTTGAAATTCACCTTCTGACACTCTTGCAGAAGCCACCTCAATCCGGTCAACTTTTACTTCTTGGAGCAGCAGTTGGGCAATTGTTAGTTTTTCTGATGCTGAAAACGACACACCGCTGGTTTGTTCACCGTCGCGGAGTGTCGTATCCATTATTTCAATGTAGCGTTCGTTCATAATGGCAGTCAGCGGTCAGCAGTCGGCTGTCAGGATGATCCGCCGAAGCAGGTAACCGACAGCCGAAAGCCAACGACTAATTAATAAATTCTTTCAGATTCAAACTGTGTGATTTCGGACTTCATCGCTTGTAGGTAGTCGATGTCGTCAAAACCATTGGTCATATTGTGTTTTTTATAACCATTGATATCAAAGGATTCCTTTTCACCAGTAGCCACAATGGTAATAGTTTGTGCTTCCAAATTTACTTCAAGCTCCGCTTTTGGATCAGCTTCTATTGATTGGAATATTTTATCCAAAAATTCAGCACTTACCTGTACTGGAAGTATACCGATATTCAAAGAGTTTCCTTTGAATATGTCAGCAAAGAAGCTGGACACTACGCAGCGGAAACCGTAATCGTAGATTGCCCAAGCAGCATGCTCACGGCTCGATCCGCTACCGAAGTTATGTCCACCTACCAGAATTTTTCCTGAATAGATCGGATTGTTTAATATAAAATCTTGCTTGGGCGTATCATCGCCATTGTAACGCCAGTCGCGGAACAAGTTGTCGCCGAAACCTTCCCGCTTAGTGGCTTTCAAAAAGCGCGCAGGGATTATCTGATCAGTATCCACATTCTCAATTGGAAGTGGTACCGCAGTACTTTTTAATATTGTGAATTTATCGTAGGCCATATTTTTCGTGCCGTAGGTTATTAGCCGCAGCATTTAGTTTCTAAATATTATTTTGTGACACAGAGAACCACGGAGGAACTCCAAGTTTCACAGAGAGATTATTTGAGAAATCTGTTAATCCCATCTTTCAATACTAACACATTAAAATTAATTAATAAACCAGCTGGCTTCTTAGCGAACTTCATATAAGTTAAAATCTGTGCTTCGTGAACAGGGTTAAGAAATTCGACACTTTTCAATTCGACTATTACCATATTTTCAACTACAAAATCCAGTCGGTATCCATATTCCAAATGAATTTCCTTATAGTGAACTGGAACGGGTCTTTGCCTTTCGAAATACAAACCTGATTTTGCTAATTCATAAGAAAGACATTCCTCATATGCTGACTCTAAAAGACCCGGACCCAACTCTTTGTGTATTTCAATACAACAGCCTATTATTTTCCAAGTGATAGCATTAATCTCCATAGTCAAAACTTTGTGGTTCTCCTCTATACTCTGTGAACCTCTGTGTAATCTTGCAAAAAACCCTTCGGGCTATAAAAACTCCCTAGGATCCGTTACTACACCTGTTACTGCTGCTGCTGCTGCAACTAATGGGCTTGCCAAAAGCGTGCGTGCTCCGGGGCCTTGGCGGCCTTCAAAGTTTCTGTTAGAGGTACTTACCGCATATTTGCCAGCAGGGATTTTGTCATCGTTCATGGCCAAACATGCAGAGCAGCCCGGTTGACGTAATTCAAAACCTGCTTCTGTCAAGATATCCAAAATACCTTCTTCTTTGATTTGTGCTTCCACAACATGTGAACCAGGTACAATCCAGGCCGTTACATTATCCGCCTTTTTGCGACCTTTAATGATGGAGGCAAATGCACGGAAATCTTCGATACGACCGTTGGTACAGCTACCAATAAATACGTAGTCAATTTTCTTGCCAATCATGGATTCGTTTTCTTGGAACCCCATGTAATTCAACGACTTGTCATAAGTAGATTTTCCACCTTCTACTTGCTCTGCGGTTGGGATATTTTTAGAAATACCTTGTCCCATACCAGGGTTAGTACCGTAAGTAATCATCGGTTCAATATCCGCCGCATCGAAATTATATTCTTTGTCGAAAGTAGCGTCGGCATCCGTTTTAAGTGTTTTCCAATAGGCAAGGGCAGTATCCCATTTTTCACCTTTTGGAGCTTGGTCACGACCGTTGATGTAGGCGAAAGTAGTTTCGTCCGGAGCGATCATACCCCCACGTGCACCCATTTCGATACTCATGTTACAAACCGTCATACGGCCTTCCATGCTCATGTTTTCGAATACGTCACCGGCATATTCCACAAAGTAACCCGTAGCACCGGAAGTAGACAATTTAGAAATTACATAAAGGGTAACATCCTTTGGAGTAACCGCTTTACCAAGCTTTCCATTTACGTTTACACGCATTTTCTTGGGCTTTGGCTGCATGATACACTGTGAAGAAAGTACCATTTCCACTTCCGAAGTACCGATACCAAAGGCGATCGCACCAAACGCACCGTGTGTAGAAGTATGTGAGTCACCACAAACGATAGTCATACCTGGAAGGGTAATACCATTTTCAGGACCTACCACGTGAACGATACCATTTTGTGCATGGCCAAGTCCCCAGTGGGAAATACCATATTTGGCACTGTTCTCTTCCAAAGCTTGAAGTTGCTTCGCCGAAAGTGGATCTTCTACAGGAAGATGTTGGTTGATCGTCGGTGTATTGTGATCCGCAGTAGCGAAAGTACGCTCTGAATACATCACACCAAGGTTTCTGGTTTCTAGGCCGCGGAATGCCACCGGGCTAGTTACCTCATGAATAAAGTGACGGTCGATGAAAAATACATCCGGACCATCTTCGATTTTGCGAACGACATGTGCATCCCACACTTTGTCGAACAGGGTACTTGCTTGCTTACTCATATTCTTTTGATAAAATTTCGCCATTAAATAATCTATAAGGTTTTCAAAGTGAGGTACTACCTTGCCTGAACTGCCAAATAGAAGTAACAATACAAATTACAGGATATTAGTCCGAATTAGTATAACGTAAAAAGTTCAAAAAATAGCGATTTTAGTTTTTTAGTGCTGTTTGGTCGAAAAGTGGCATTGGGGGACGACTTATTCACTTCCGCTTTGGCGTCATGCCAAACTTCTCTTTATAGGATTTGATAAAATGAGACACGCTCTCGTAGCCTATTTCGGTACTAATTTCAGAAACGTTTTTGGTGCTGTTTCTGAGTAGGAAATCGGAATATTCCAGGCGTTTATTTTTGAGCCAAAGTGCGGGAGACGAATTGAATTCTTCTTGAAAATCTCTTTTAAACACCGATAGGCTACGTCCCGAAAGTCGGGCGAGCTCATGGAGTGTTAATGGTTTTAGGTAATAGCTATTCATCAAGAAGGACAAGTCCACTTTTTCTCCCTTGTTGAGTGCATAAAGTATAGCTCTCAATTGTTTGGACTGGTCTAATTCCAAAAGGTGAAGTAACAGTTCTTGAAATTTCAATCGTAAAAAGTGATTTTTGAGTTCTTCTCTCGAATGAAAATAGGGGAAAATAGATTGGATGAATTTTTCGAAATTATCATCTGATTTCAACAATAGTATCGGATACTGCTCTTGGAAGTTTTTGCCTTTACCACTGAATAACTCCGGATGAAGGCCTACAAATTCTTTCAACAGTTTTTCATCAAAAAAGAAAACCAAACTTTTGTAGGCTTCATGAATTGATTCTGACATGAGGTAAAAACCACGCTGAATAAAAAGGATATCGCCTTTTTTTACATGGACTTCTTGGGTAGGGCTGGTAAACCGTTTTTCACCTTCCAATACCACGATGACGGCATGTTCTTCAAAAAACACATCGTATTTTGAAGGGTAGATTTCATTCCGATAAGCCACAAAGGTCATGTCTTGAATCTTTAAGGATTCAAATTCTTGGGAGCTTATATCAGAGGGTACTCGGAGCATTTATGGATTTTTTTAAATCGAATCCGTTTTGGAATTAAGAATATGCTCTAAAAATTCAGGGGTGGATGGCAACATATTGAATGGTTTTTTTTTACTTCTTTTTGAATAAAAGATGCCATTCCTTCCCAAGTTAGTAAATCCACCTTTCGATTAAATGAACCTTCTAACAAATCAATTAAGTCCAGCAAATTATTATATTTTTTCATGCCGTCCTGAAATTCGACAACAATATCAATATCGCTTTTATCATTTTGCTCATTTCTTATAAATGAACCGAATAAACCAATTCGTTTAGCCCCAAGTTTATGAATGGCAGCATTTTGGGCTGTAATAATTTTGATTATATCCTCTTTATTTTGAACCATCATTGAAACAATTAAGATAAACGCTGAATCTAAGAGTATTTTTAAAAATTAACCAATAGTTTGTTTATGCTATTTTTTGCTCCAGCTGTGTTAAAATTTTCGGGATAGCTATGGCTATCATACGACGAACCGCCCTGCAAAATTTGCATTGGTTCGCATAAAAAATAAACTATAAACAATTCAATCATTAAAATTTAAACAAGCTCTAAGATATCCATTTTTAAGCGACTATTGTAACAGAATGCCTTTTACTTATACCAAAAATTGAAATAAATCAGGCTGATCGTTTAGGTATTCATACACGATTTTGGCTTCATCCATTCGTTGAAGTAACGGCTCGAAATCTTCTCGGTTTTTTAACTCTATGCCCACTAATGCTGGACCCTGTTCGCGGCTGGTTTTTTTGACATACTCGAATCTTGCTACGTCGTCGTTTGGTCCTAATACATTCAAAAATTCTCTAAATGCTCCCGAGCGCTGCGGAAAACGGATGATAAAATAATGTTTCAATCCTTCAAAAAGCATCGAACGCTCCTTGATCTCTTCCGTGCGGGTAATGTCATTGTTTCCGCCACTGATCAAAAGCACCACATTTTTGCCTTTGATTTCGTCTTTAATAGCATCCAGAGCAGCTACTGTGAGGGCACCCGCTGGTTCGGCAACGATGGCTTCTTCATTGTACAGTTGTAATATGGAAGAACAAACCCGCCCTTCTGGTATAAGGATTATTTTCTCAAGACTTTTACTACAAACCTGAAAGGTGATTTCACCGGCACGTCTCACGGCTGCGCCATCTACAAATTTATCGATCTTTTCTAAGGTGACTACCTTACCTTGTTTTAAGGCTTCGTACATGGTAGGAGAACCTTCTGGCTCCACACCAATCAGTTTGGTTTGAGGTGATAACTGTTTGAAGACCGTAGAAATTCCAGAAGCCAAACCACCGCCTCCTATTGCCATAAGCAAGTAATCTATATTGAAATCAGCATCCTTAAAAATTTCCATTCCCACGGTTCCTTGGCCTTCAATAACCTGTAAATCGTCGAATGGATGTACAAAAATGGCATTGGTAGCAGCTCGGTATTCCATGGACGCATGGTAGGCATCGTCATAGGTATCACCTACCAAATGGGTTTCTATCCATTCTTTTCCAAACAATTTTACTTGCTTTATTTTTTGAGCGGGCGTGGTGGTGGGCATAAAAATGGCTCCTTTAACCTGCATTTTTTGACAAGCGTATGCGACTCCTTGTGCATGATTACCGGCACTTGCACATACTACTCCGCTAGCAAGTTCTTGCTCCGTAAGGCTGGCCATTTTGTTAAATGCACCTCGAATTTTGTAAGAACGGACCGTTTGAAGGTCTTCTCGTTTGAGGTATACATTCGCGCCGTATTGCTCCGAAAGGTGTAGGTTGTACAACAACGGGGTTTGGTTGATTACGCCCCTAAGCCGTTCAGCCGCTTTGAAAATATTTTCAAGAGTTGGCGGAGAAAAATTGGAATTCATGTCTGTAAAAAGAAAAAGAGGCTTCACGAAAAACGTAAAGCCTACTATAAATCCTTATTACAAAATGAATTGTAATAAGGATGTCATTATGAATTAGTTATTTTCTGGACGTAAGCTACGTACAGTTTTACCAGCTCTCCACATTTCAGACTCACGAAGTTCAGCAAGTTCTTCTTCAAGCTTCACGCGGTAGTCAGGCTGTGAGTTACGAGTAATTGAGATTTTTGCTTCGTTACCAGTTTTTACAGAGTTATATAGCTCTTCGAAAACAGGTTTTGTAGCATCACGGAAAGGTTTCCACCAGTCAAGAGCACCACGTTGAGCAGTAGTAGAACAGTTTGCATACATCCAGTCCATACCGTTTTCAGCTACAAGCGGCATCAATGATTGCGTTAATTCTTCAACAGTTTCATTGAAAGCTTCTGATGGCGAGTGACCATTCGAACGCAATACTTCGTACTGAGCAGCGAATATACCTTGGATAGCACCCATCAAAGTTCCGCGCTCACCTGTAAGGTCAGACGTAACTTCACGGTAGAAATCAGTTTCGAACAAATATCCAGAACCAACACCGATACCCATTGCGATACATTTTTCACGTGCTTTACCAGTTGCATCTTGGAATATAGCGAAAGAAGAGTTCAAACCTTTTCCTTCTACGAATAAACGACGAAGAGAAGTACCTGAACCTTTTGGAGCTACCAAGATCACATCTACGTCAGCCGGAGGAATGATACCAGTTTGGTCTTTGTATGTTGCACCAAAACCATGAGAGAAATACAATGCTTTCCCAGGAGTAAGGTGTTTTTTAACGGTTGGCCACAATTCGATTTGGGCAGCATCTGATAACAAGTAACAAATGATGGTTCCTTTTGAAAGTGCTTCTTCGATTTCGAATAAAGTTTCACCTGGTACGAATCCGTCGGCTACTGCTTTATCCCAAGATTTTCCTCCTTTACGTTGTCCAACAATTACGTTAAAACCATTGTCACGCATGTTAAGGCTTTGACCTGGTCCTTGTACGCCGTATCCAATAACGGCTATTGTTTCTGATGAAAGTACTTCACGCGCTTTTTCTAAAGGAAATTCTTCACGGGTTACTACTTCTTCTTCGACCCCGCCGAAATTTAATTTTGCCATTGATTATTGATTGAATTATTGATTACTAAGAAAAAAAAACAATACTACTAAAAATTGATATCTACTGGTAATATTCCCAGTCTGCTTCAGGTAAATAGTCTACCAACGTTTGGGGTGACTTGCTAACGGCAACTCTACCAGACCGAACGAATTCGAGTATTCCATGAGGTTTAATATAATCGAAAAATTCGAAAATTTCTTCCTCCGTACCTGTTTTTTGAATGATAACATAAGTCAAGTGCCAGTATACCACCCATGCTTTATGCACCTTGTTAATGGTTTCAATATCAATTGGTTTGGCATCAATTGGTGTTGAAATTTTAAACATGGCGATTTCATTGAATATAATTTCGTCGTTTAGGTATCCGAAAACAGCCAAAACTTCGATCACTTTTCTGATTTGCCTGACCAGTTTTTCTACTACATCACGTGAATCATGATGGATCACGATGGTAAATCGAGAAATGCCTTTACGTTCTGTTTCCGAAACCGTTAGGCTTTCGATATTAATGCGTCGCCGCGTGAGAATGGTTGTGATTTTATTCAAAATCCCAAACGTATTCTCAGTGAATACACAAATGGTGTAGGTTGTCATAGAATGCTAAAGTTTTTGATAAAATAGAAATGCTTTTTTATGTTAAATGCCTCTCTATTTTACTCTAATCGGATTTCAGATACACTTGCTCCTGTTGGCACCATCGGGAATACATTTTCTTCCTTTTCTACCAAAACTTCCAAAAGATATGGTTTATCCGAAGCAATTAATTTGTCTAATGAGTCATTCAAATCTGTACGGTGCGCACAAGTATGTCCATCAATACCAAACCCTTTTGCAATTGTTACGAAATCAGGATTTTGTAGCTCTACAAACGAATAGCGTTTTGCGAAGAACATGTCTTGCCACTGTCGCACCATTCCCAAGAAATTATTATTCAGAATAATGATCTTCACAGGGAGGCCGCTTTGTGCAATAGTACCCAGTTCTTGCAAAGTCATTTGAAAACAACCATCCCCAATAATAGATACTACCTCGCGCTCGGGTACTCCTACTTTTGCTCCAAATGCCGCTGGTAATGCATATCCCATGGTTCCAAGCCCTCCTGAGGTAACAAAGGAATTTGGTTTTTTGAACTCGTAATACCTTGCAGTCATCATTTGGTGTTGGCCCACATCCGCCACAATTACCGCTTCTCCTTTCGTTTTGTCGGATAGTCCACGGATAACCTCTGCCATTTTGATTGTTTCGGTAGTCGCCGAAAGTTCTGGTTTGGTTATTTTCTCGAACTCTTGTTCTTCAAATACTTTAAATTCATCTCGCCATCCATGGTGGTTGTTCTCGTTTACCAAAGGAAGTAGGTGTTCCAAAGCAATTTTTGCATCACCAACCACTGGTGCTTCGGTATTCATGATTTTATTAACTTCCGCAGGATCAATTTCGATGTGAACCACTTTTGCTTGCCGCGCATAGCGACTAAGGTCTCCGGTTACCCGATCATCGAAACGCATACCTACCGCTATGATCAAATCGCATTTATTTGTCAATACGTTCGTACCATAGTTTCCATGCATTCCTAGCCAGCCTACGTAATTGGGGTGGTCCACAGAAAGGGAAGATAGCCCTAGTAAGGTGGATGCAGCGGGTACGTCTGTTTTTTCTATAAAGTTTAGCAAAGCTTGTTCTGCACCTGCTATTTTAACACCATGTCCAAAGAAGAGAAATGGTCTTTTTGCTTCGTTAATTAATTTTGCAGCGGCCTGTAATTGTGTCTCTTTTGGGGTAAGGCGTGGGTGGTAGCTTACGAGTGTTTCGCACTTTTTATAGCTAAATGTTTTAGATAATAGCTCAATTTGTGCATTTTTGGTAATATCAATCAGTACGGGACCGGGTTTGCCCGACTTCGCAATATAAAATGCCTTGGCCATGATTTCCGGAATCTCGTCGGCACGGGTAATTTGATAATTCCACTTCGTGATAGGGATCGTGATTCCAATGATATCTGTTTCTTGAAATGCATCAGTACCTAATAATTTGGTGGCCACTTGCCCAACGATACAAACCATAGGCGTAGAGTCTATGATCGCATCGGCAATTCCCGTTACAAGGTTGGTAGCACCTGGGCCAGAAGTTGCCAAACAAACACCCACCTTACCAGTTACTCTTGCATAACCTTCAGCGGCATGCGAAGCACCTTGTTCGTGACGTACAAGTATATGGTTTATTTGATCCTGATAATCATAAATAGCATCATAAACGGGCATAATTGCTCCGCCAGGATAGCCAAATATCGTATCGACACCTTCCTTTAATAAAGCTTGAATGACTGCATGTGAACCATTAATCAATTCGGCTACTGGTGCTGCTTTCTCTTGGGTTTCCAATTCGGCAGTCTGCGTTTGTTTTTCGTTAAATTCCATGACTCGTTTATCTGTTAGTCGGATGAATTTTCTAAATTTTCAATATCATTAATATCTCTGGGCCTACCTGCCGCTTTTTATGCTGTAATCAGATCGTCGTAATGAACTAGTATTGTACAAGACCTTCCACTTCATGATCCGATGCATTTGCATAAGCAAATTCAAAGTTCAGGCCTTTTAATTTTGTAATTATATCAATTGATACTAGGGTTCTTCCAAAAGTAAAAACATCAAATGCCCGGTTAATTAAGAAATACACCTCAGTCATATCGAAAAGTGGCATTCCAAATTGGCCGTTTGCACATACTATTTTTTTATAGTTTTCTTTTGTTTATCCATGCCGCCAGTTGTTCTAGCGTAACCATGAAGTATTACCGAATAACCTCCAATTCAAATGTATTCAACCTTAAACTCGTTTAGTGTTTTTAAGAATCTTGAAAATCACTATTAAAAATATTCTCTCTTATAGTTCATGTTTTCGCATTGAGAAAACATTTCTGTCCATTTTGGGTGTATTGTCCAAATCAAATTGGAAAGCAATGCTGTTCAAGTAGTTCGCCACTGTTAACCGTTCAAAGAAAGTTTTTGGCTGTCTTTGTGCATAATACTTTTCAGTCATTTAATGAGTACCTGCATGAAAGGCATTTCTATCCAATTTGAAAGGAGTCTTTTCCAAATTTTTACGCTTCGTCGGTAACGCAGCCTTCGCTCGCTGATTTTACAGTGCGAATATAGCGTCCTAGCATTCCCTTTGTAAATTTCGGTTCGGGTTGTACCCAAGCTGCTTTTCTTAAAGCTAGTTCTTCGTCTGAAACGTGTAATTTCAATTCCCGGGTATTGGCATCAATCGTGATTTTATCACCATCTTTTACCAAAGCAATCGGTCCACCTTCAAAGGCTTCTGGGCAAATATGACCAACGACGAAACCATGCGTACCACCAGAGAAACGGCCGTCCGTGATCAGTGCAATTTTGTCTCCTAAACCAGCTCCCATGACAGCAGAGGTCGGTTTAAGCATTTCTGACATACCTGGTCCACCTTTTGGTCCTGCATTACGAATTACTACCACATGTCCCTCTTTGATTTCACCTTTGGAAAGGGCATCAATGATTTCAGACTCGTGCTCACAAATTTTCGCTTCTCCTTCGAATTTCATTCCTTCCTTTCCAGTTATTTTAGCAACGGATCCGTTAGGAGCAAGGTTGCCATACAGGATCTGGATATGACCGGATGACTTGATAGGTTGTGAAAGAGGGAAAACGATTTTTTGGGTTTCAAAATCAAGTGAGGGAGCCACTGCCAAGTTTTCGGCAACCGTTTTACCAGTAACAGTGATACAGTCACCATGGATATAGCCTTCTTGGAAAAGGTATTTCATAATGGCCGGAACGCCGCCAATTTCTAGAATATCTTCCATATAATACTTTCCACTTGGCTTCAAATCTGCCAAAAATGGCACGCGATCTGAAACGGCTTGGATATCATCCAAAGTAAAAGGAATATCAGCAGCACGCGCAATGGCCAAATAATGCAAAGCCGCATTGGTAGAACCGCCTAATGCCATTACGATGGTAAGTGCATTTTCCAGAGACTTGCGGGTAATAATATCTTTTGGAGTAATGTTTAATTCCAGCAAGTTTTTCATTGCTTCTCCAATTTTCTTACACTCGTCTTTTTTTCCTTCGTGCGTAGCAGGGTAGGAGCTACTGAATGGTAGGCTTAATCCCATTGCCTCAATAGAAGCTGACATGGTGTTGGCTGTATACATACCACCACAAGCACCTTGTCCCGGGATAGCATTTCTGATTACACCTTTAAAGTCTTCCTCTGAAATGTTATTTGCAAACTTTTTACCTAAAGCTTCAAAAGCCGAAACGATGTCTAATTTTTGACCTTTATAATGACCCGAACGGATAGTTCCACCATAAACCATGATAGAAGGGCGGTCCACACGAGCCATGGCCATGATAGCACCCGGCATGTTTTTGTCACAACCAACCACGGCAATTAGTCCATCATACCATTGTGCAGAAACTACGGTTTCGATGGAATCTGCAATAATATCACGACTAGGTAACGAATAGCGCATCCCATCGTTACCATTAGTCATTCCATCTGAAACTCCAATGGTGTTGAAAATTAATCCAACCATGTCATTATTTGCCTGCACACCCTGCTTTACATAAACAGAAAGTCCATTCAGGTGCATGTTACATGGGTTGCCTTCGTATCCTGTACTTGCAATCCCAATCTGAGGCTTTGCAAAATCTTCTTCTTTTAGACCAATACCATAAAGCATGGCTTGAGCTGCTGGGTTGGTAACTTCCTGAGTCAGGGTTTTAGAGTACTTGTTTAATTCGTTCGCCATTGATCAAATATTGTTAAAATAAAACACCCCACTCGAATAAAAGAGTGAGGTGAAAGTATATAGACTATAATATACCACTCACCTTTCAGTCGTGACCACAAGTACCAGAGAAATGAGAATGGTTGATTGCATGATTTTAAAGCGTAAACTAATTGGTTAGCGAAATTTCGCTAAAACTTAATTTCTATTACAAAGTAGAAGGGTATCTTTTTATTTTCCAAACATTCTTCCATTTTTTTGCAAAGAATCTTCGATTTATACCAAATAATTTCTAATAAGAGGTTAGTTTATAGAAAATAATTAATTTTGGAATTAAAAAAACACCATATTCTATGTTAACCACTGAGTCTGCTTCCCATTATAATGATCTCGATAAAATGTCGGTTTCCCAGCTTTTGAACGCCATCAATCGCGAAGACCAAACCGTGGCAGAGTCCGTACAAAAAGTTCTTCCTCAAATTGAAGCTTTGGTCGAAGAAGTAGTGCCCCGTATGAAAAAAGGGGGGCGATTGTTTTATATAGGCGCAGGTACCAGCGGTAGGCTAGGTGTTGTAGACGCTTCGGAATGCCCGCCCACTTTTGGTGTACCGTTCGATTTGGTGGTGGGGATTATTGCCGGTGGAGATGGTGCAATACGTAAAGCAGTGGAAAATGCCGAAGACGACTGGAACCAGGCTTGGGAGGATTTGAAGGAATATGAACTTACAATGAATGATATTTTGGTCGGTATTGCGGCATCGGGTCGTACTCCCTATGTAATTGGTGGATTAAACAGCGCTCGTGAGGCGGGATTATTGACAGGCTGTATCGTCTGTAACAATGGCTCACCCGTTGCAGCCGCTTGTGAATATCCTGTGGAAGTGGTAGTGGGTCCTGAATTTTTAACAGGAAGTACTCGGATGAAAGCAGGAACAGCACAAAAGCTAGTGCTCAATATGCTCTCTACGGCCGTAATGATTCGACTGGGAAAAGTAAAAGGAAACAAAATGGTGGATATGCAACTAACCAACGAAAAGCTGGTAGGGCGTGCTATTCATATGATTACTGAGGAGTTGAAAATCTCACCAGATGAGGCGCAATCGCTTTTAGAGGAACACGGTAGTGTACGTGCTGCCATTGATGCTGTAAAAAAATAACCTCCAATGATAGACCGATTATAGGTGATATAGTCGGTCGTTTTAGGTAATAGTGAGCACGATTTTTCCAAATTGTTTGCCAGCTACCATATACTTTAACGCCTTTTCTGCTTCATCAAGTGGTAAAACGCTGTCTACAATGGGGACAATTTGATGCTCGGAAACATATTGAATCATCTGTTCAAACTCCTTTTCGGTGCCCATCGTAGTGCCAAGAATATTGAGTTGTTTGAAAAAAACTCGAGCAGGAACGATATCCGTAATATTGCCAGTTCCTCCGCCGTAAAAACAAATGTTTCCACCTGGTGCAGCAATATCTATTAATCGAGCAAAACCTTTACCACCCGCACTGTCGATAATGACATTAAAATAACCCACTTTTGGTCCTTTTGCTTTGATCAACAAATCACGATACCAGGTTGGGTTTTTGTAATTGATACCGCCCTTTGCACCCATTGCAATGGCTTTAGCAATTTTTTCGTCGGAGCCAGACGTAACCCAAACTTCAGCTCCCGCTGCCACGGCAAACTGTAAGGCCAATAATGCAACGCCTCCACCGATACCCGTAATTAATACTTTATCCTTTGCCGTAAGCTTACATCTGGTAAACAATGCACGGTAAGCGGTAAGTCCAGCAAGCGGTAGAGCTGCGGCCTGTTCAAAGGTGAGATGAGCTGGTTTTACACTTAAATACTTGGCTTCTACTTTAACAAATTCGGCAAAGGTTCCGTTATCTGGCATACCTAAGATGGTGTGCTCTGCTTTATAATAAGCTTCGTTATCACCCCAATTATGCGAAGGGTTTATAACAACTTCTTTTCCTAGTAGCTCCTTCGCCACCTTTTCTCCAATTTCAGTAACAGCTCCTGCGCCATCAGATCCCATGATTAACGGTGTTTGAATTCGAGGGTACAATCCTTTTTGAATCCAAACATCCCTATGATTTAAGGCCGCCGATTTTAGTTGAACAACCACTTCTTCTGACCCAGCAGTTGGTTTTTCAGCATTTTGGATTTGCAACGGTTCATGTAGGTTTTGTAGAATTGCGGCTTTCATCAGAACTGGGTTTTAGGTTGTTAATCGTTTTAAAATATTGGTCGGTAAGGCTTTTTAATAAACTTGCCGCCCAAATTAAAAATTAGAGATCCGAGTATTCTGTAGGGTACAAGAATTTTTGAATGTTTTTGGAAACATTATTTTGAAATTCTGGTCTTACTTTAAGTTTGGCCCATTCTTCGTCATTTGTAAACGCTTTCCAGTGAGCATCGCGTGATGCTTGGTGTTCGAAGGTGGTGAGATACATTAAATTAGGCATGGTTTTACCAGAAACTACTTCTCCATAAAAAACGGGGTTGAAGCCTAGGCGATCGAAAATGCCCATTTCATCGCCATCATTAAACATTCTTACCTTATTTCTGTGAATTTTTTCGGTATGACTTTCATAGCTGCGTAATTCATAAATTCGGTCGGATTTGGCACCTGATAACTGCGATGCTTTCAGCATAGGTCTTTTTTCAAATGCATGCAAAACAGTTGTTTCAATGCGCTCGTAGGGCGGGTTAGAATATACTGCATCCAAATAATCCTTTCCGTCGGCTAAATATTTTTGATCCTTTTCCAAAGTTTTATGGAGGCCCACCAATTGATCCAAGGCTTTATAGGTTGTCAACACGTATATCTGTTTTCCTGAAGTAGTATCTTTTAATACCGGTTTGAAAACACCCACGTGCTTGAAGCCTGCGCGGTGCATGGCGGGAATAAAGGCATTTTTAAGATAGTTCTCCACTCTTTCTCCTTGTTCCGTATTCTTTATATGGTAAATCTTAATTTCATAAAATTCTCTTTTAGCTGCGTTAGCGTTAGTAGTAAATAGTGCTAACAATAGGAAACATATTCCTGCTAAGGTTTTAAATTTCTGCATGAGCATGGCGTTTTTGTTCTAGTTTTTATAATAATAGTAACATAGAAAGACGGCTAGAAAGTGCCCTTACTTTTAAATCCATTGTGAAAATTAATAAAATTCCCCTTCTTGTTTAGAACTTCGGGCAGGACAGTTGTCTCTTACTTGATTTTGGGCGCTTGGGTTTTTGTGTTAGAGGTTCAAAGACATAGGAAAGGGAAATTTCATGAGCACCGCCACTACTGGCTCCTAGAGTGGAAATGGTTAAATCATAGCTATAACCTATCGAAAATTTTTCTTGACGAAAACCCGCCAAGAATATAAGCGATTCGTGGTTGTTAATACTAGGCTCATATTTTTTGAATGGGATTCCCCGATACCATGCTCCTAAAACAAGGGGTTCAATAGTAACATATAGTCCAGCATCCAGTTGGTCGTACTTTCCTTGCTTCTTATACAGGATGGCAGGAGAAATTGTTTTTTCCTTATTTATTTCATTTCCCAAAAAGGTATATCCAGCAAAAGGAATTCGTAGCCCGGCTTGTAAACTCGTTTTCATAGGTAACCTCGCCTCGATGTCAGAAAAGGCTTGGTTTGGTTTGTTGATATGATGTACAGATACACCCGCCCAGTACCAATCCGAATAGAGCATCGCACCACTGGAAAAGTCGGCATAAAAAACATTTGGCCCACCTTGCGCAAATGGATCGTTGGAAGGCTGGCCAGTAAGGCCTCCATTGGTGTATTGGTCGCCAAAAGTGAGTCCGAAATAATCCAGAGTCCGTGAGGCAACACCTCCTTGTATCCCGAGCCGGAGACTTGTAACATCGTTAATCCCAATTTGATAGGAATACTGCAAAGCAGCTTCGGTAGATTTTAGATTTCCTAAACCTTGGCTGTCCATAGTTACTAGCATTCCTAGCCCGCTATTCACATTGGGAAGGAAAACATCTGCTCCAAAAGTGGTGGTAACAAAGTTAGCAGAGAGTGAGGGCCACTGGTTACGATAGTTGATGGTTGCCCTTGGTGCAAGTGCTCCGCCAGCAAGAGCGGGGTTCAGGTACAGGGGGTTAGCATAAAACTGAGAAAATTGGGGATCTTGGCTCCAACCTTTCAGCGTCATAAGCGTCAATATAGTAAGTATATAAAATCTCTTTTGCATAAATTATTTCTTTGACAACCTAGAATATGAACCCTTATTTTGTTCTGATCAATTATTAAAATGATAATTATTATCACAAATTAGAATCAATTTGCGTACAATTAGTTAAATAATGCTGATTTTTATGATAATACATCGCAAAATTAAAACATTTAAATTTCGTTAGATGTTTGTATCATTCCAGAACTGTGCAATTGTGTTGATGGGGGCGTCTGAATTAGTAACGAAACATGATCCAAAAATATATTAAAAACCGGCTACATTTTTTTATCTACTGTTGCCTACTATTGGCCATAACGGGTATTGCACAAGCGCAATTCGTGGTGGAAGGGCAATGCATGCAAAATCCGGATTGTGAAGATGATATGACGCTGGTAAAAGATAGCCTTACCACTGGAACGGCCTGGGCTTGGGATTTTGGTGATGGCGGTGATTTAGGTTCTGGTAAAAATGCCCAACATTCTTATATCTCCCCCGGCAGTTATACCATCACTCTGAACCGGACTCTTGCAAACGGAACAATAGAAACGGTAACCAAACAGGTACAAATCGGAGAGCTTCCGCCGGCCTTTCAGGAATGGAAGACCGACTCTACCATTTGTCCGGGTGATTCTATTGTGCTGGACCCTTATCCTAACGGCGCACCCGCTGGTGCTACATTTATTTGGTACCCCAAAGGAGATACGACTCAGACCATCACTGTCGACAGCTCGGGTTGCTATTCGGTGGAGGTAGTCATGCCGAATGGATGTAAAATCCAGGATCGTATCAATGTTAAAATATGTATGGAACCAGCTGGTCAGGAAGGTGCTAAATGGTACTTTGGTGGTAATGCGGGGCTCGATTTTTCCAATAATCCACCAACACCGCTCACGGATGGTAAGGTAAATACACCAGAAGGTACTTCTTCAATTGCGAACTCTAAAGGGGAATTACTTTTTTATACCGATGGGATAACGATCTATAACAAGGACGGTGACAAGATGAATTGTTACGACTTGGCCAACTGTGTGGATCTGAAAGGTAGTCCTAACTCAACGCAGTCGGTGCTTATTGTTCCGCAGCCTACTTGTAAAGGCTGTGAATATTTGTACAATGTATTTACGACTTCCGATATTAACGGTGAAAAACTATTGACGGTAAGTGTAGTGGATATGCGCCGCAACAATGGTAAAGGGGC
>CAXBLH010000051.1:0-19079 GCA_963976315.1 uncultured Dyadobacter sp. | reverse complement strand
CTATACTTATATATATCTATATTTTTGTGACCTGTTTTTTGGGATTGGTTGTAGATCCTATACTTTTATATTCCTATATAACTATATTATGTGGGAATCTTCGACAGATATTTTAGTGAGAATTTGTGCAATCTATTGATAGAATACTTCACTTTTTATCCAATTACATTTTCTTAGCAAGAAGGACAATGATAAATCATTGTTAATCAATAACATAGTTATTGAAAAGTATCCTTAAATAATTTAAATAGTTGATAATAAGTATAATAGATATATATTTAAGATATTTTTTACTTTTTTGTATATAAAAAGTATTTACTTTTGTAGTTAATAATCGTACATTGTATATAAGTAGGTCTGATTCAGATAAGCTATGAAAATAGAACTGAAAAATGTTAAAGTGAACAATGAGCTTTATGATGAGTTGAAGCAGTATCTTTTGACACGGGTAGGGGAGAAGATTAAGGTGAAGGATTTCGTTGAAGATTCAATTCGGTATTTTCTTGATCACGAAATTATACCTGCGGATCTCAAGAAACAGAAAGCAATTCCTGAGCAAATTCAAGAGGTTAAAAATACAACGATTTCATATCTTAAATTGAATGAGGCCAAGTACCTGGGGCCGATGCTATCAAATTTTGAAAGGATTAATAATGATGTTAGTGAGACAAAGCTTCTGTTGAAACTTTTGTTTGAGGCTGTTTATGATACTAGTTCTAAGAGTCCTGACGATATCGTGCGGATAAGGAAGGAAATAGAAAATATTTACGTCAACTCAACAACTGACTAATGTATTCAAAGGTAATAGATCCAGAACGACACGGAAAAGTGGAATACAACAATAAGTCTTCGGTTAAGAGACTTGTTAATTATCTAGCTCATGAAGCGAAAGAGGATGAGCAGGAAGTTCTATTTTTCAATCGGGAACATGGAGTCTATTATGAATCTGATGAAGTAATTTCTCGGATTGATTTTAACGTAAAAGGGTTGAAGGAATCAGATGATAAATTTTATTCCCTTTTGATTTCTCCATCTCAGGAAGAACTTAAACATATAGGGAATAGTCATTTGAAGCTGGAAGACTTTGCAAGAGAGTGTATGGTGAATTACGCCAGCAACTATAAGATCAAGGGTAAGACCTTAGTTGAATCTGACTTGCTGTGGTATGGAACAATTCACAACGATCGAACCTACAAGGGAAACGATGAAAAGGTTGTTTCAGGTGAAAAGAGGCAGGGAGATAAAAAGGATGGTCTTAATACACACATTCACATTATTGTTTCTGCCAGGGACGTCAGTCAGAAAATCGTATTGAATCCGCAGACAAAAAGCACCAAGCGATTTTCTCAGGTAAATTGGGCGGAAGCTAATGCTGAGAGGTTTCAAAAAATGTTTGACTTTGAGAAAGGAGTCACAAAATTTAAGAAGGACGACTTATACAAACGGATCCGAAGGTGCGAGTATATTGTTAATGATCTTAAAAATAAGGGTTATATAAATAAAGACCAGGCTCAAAGGATCGATAATATCTCCCGCGAGAAAGGATACTCTCGAGAATTTTATAATGAGTTAAATCGGAGTAAGAGGAACGCCGACAAAAATAAGAGCTTTGATTCTTCAACCTTCGAAAAGCTAAAAAATTCGAAAGGAGATCCATTACATTATCAAACTAAGCAGCCTATTATTAGGTCTCTATACATTCCGGAAGTAGATCGACGGAATTATAAGAAAGCAAATCACCTTGAAGAAAACAATAGATATGAAATGTAAGATGAAAATTTTGCTCTTTCTATTTTTTTTGAGCCTTGTAGCTTGTGAAAAGGAAGACTTATCAGATGAAATTGGAACAAAGGAGACTGAGTACCTTGCTGAGCATTCGCTCAGAACATTTTTTCCAGATTCGTACCAGTCAATGTATGGTAAATGGAAATATAAGGAGAGTAGGAGGGGAGAGCAGATCTTATCCCTCCATTCTGGATTTATAAATTTTACAAAAAGCGGAGATAAAACCATTCAAGATAATTCTCAGTATACAGATCTGCAAGGGGCAAAGGGAGTGAATTATTGGCTGACATATGATCCTCAGACGAATGAGACAGTATCGTTTACTTTGTCGAGTCCAGACATGCTAAGTACAGCTACCCGGAAGGTCTACACCATTTCCGGTAATGACTTGAGAATTAGTTCAAGTGCTACGGAAGCAGATTTTTTTGTCAAGGAATAGTATCCATCATAAACTACGTCTATGGAAAATTCAAAGAGAAACCAAATGTTGATATTTGGAGTAACACTGATTCTATTCCTGGCATTAATTGGAGAATATTGGTTGAGTATCACCACTTCGGCTGAGGGTAATGGACTGTTAAGAAGTGTTTTAACAGGATATTCAAGGGTGGGAACTATCATCAGAATTCTATTTGTCTTATTTTACTTCCTATGTTTTTATGTTGTTGATCAATCTGTTGAAGGGAAGTTGAAGTGGAAAAAGGAGGTGAAAAGTTCTTTTCTTGAACGCTATAAATACTATGGTATTTCAGCTTTTATTATTGGCGGAGCGATTTTAGGTACAATTGAGAATTTTATATTTTTTGAATTGCTTTATCCCTTGGCAATGGTAATGGTACTGGTTGGGGGGTATTTGGTGGGCAATTTACTTCGCCCTTCGTATTTGAAATATGATATTATCAAAACAGATATATCTCCTTTACGGAATCAATACTCTTTTAACATACCATCTACTGATAACCGATTTTTAAATATTCCGAATCCTTTCCGTGGCATTTTCATGATGGCCGGTAGTGGTAGCGGAAAGTCAGTTATTGCTGAGTGGGTCATCAAGCAGGCAGCTGAGAAGCGATATTGTGGGATTATTTATGACTATAAGTTTCCTACCCTTACTGACTTTGCCTACACCCATTATAAGGATCAGGATGATATTGATTTCAAAATTATCAATTTCACTGATTTATCCAGGACTAATAGGATCAACCCAATTAAGCCTAGTTATATAAGCCATAACAGTTTTGCCGCGGTCTGTTCACAGGCCTTAATAAGCAATCTGGCTCCTGAAACAATCGAAAATAAGGATTACTGGATAAGGAGTAGCGCCTGTATCGTTACTGCAGTGATGATTTACCTCAGAAACAATCACCCTGCATTCTGTACAATTCCACATATCATGCACATCATTCTGGGGCATAAGTACAGTGATGTAATTAAATTGATAGAAACAGACTATGATGCCTCGATGTATATGCGTACAGTTTTGACAGCCTACGAATCGAAGGCCGAAGGACAGTTGTCCGGCGTGTTTGGCACATTACAGTCTATTCTGCCAACCGTTACCACTCCTGAGGCCTGCTATGTTTTATCTGGTGATGATTTTGGATTGGATCTTAATGACCTAGATAAGCCGGTTTGTTTATGTCTTGGTACTCAGCATAAACTGAACTCCGTTATTTCTCCGCTTTTAAGTCTGGTGGTTACGATGTCACTGAATAGAATGAATGAGCCGGACAAACAGCATGCGATAGTTTTGTTGGATGAAGCACCCCAAATGTACATTCCGAATCTAGCGGATATTCCTGCGACTGGTCGGTCCAATAAAATTTGTGTTTTTTACATTGCCCAGGATTATGTTCAGATGGTAGCACAGTATGGTGAAACCGAGGCCAAAAAGATCATTGCCAATCTTAATAATCAGATTTATGGTCGTTCATCGGAGGAAGGTAGTATTAAGCGGATTATCAATCTGTTTGGTGATAGGGAGGAAGCGAGCCGTTCTCAGAACAGGAATATAAGTAGCCATAGCGAGATGTTTTCATTCGGGAAATCAAATATCGGATCCGGAGAGAATATGTCAGTACAGCGCAAAAGTCTTTTACGGTCGGAGGATATAACAGGTTTGAAGAGTGGGGAAGTTTTAGGCTTTACAGTGGACGCTGAAAATCCTGAGTTTTTTCTTCGTGTTAAATATGAAGAAAATGCTGGCATTGAGAAGGTCCCTGAGTTCAATCTTGATTATGACGTTCAGATTTGTTACGAGAGAATTAAAGCCGAAGCGCATGGTATCGTGAAGGGTTTAATACCGCCAGGGCATAGTTTCAGGATTGTAAATGATGTAGCGGACTTAGTGGTCATTTAAACGAGAAAAGTTATGAAACCAGTTAAATTAGTTGGAATCTTGATATTGTTTTTCGGATTGATCGGATTGTTATTTGGTGGTATAGAACAATTGATTGAAAGTTTGTTAGCTTGTGCCGGGGTAGGAGTTTTACTGGCATTTATTTGGTTCATTTCTCCTGTCAGTAGTCAAACAACCAGGCGGCAAACAAGAAAGGATCATTGGGGAGGGCATGGCAATAATGTCCCACCACAAAACAACGATAATGCATTTTAGATGATTGACATTGCAAGGTTACTCTACGTTCGTCATCCGTTTGACGAACAACATAACAATCAGATTGAAGCTCTGGTAAATCTTCCCGATGAAATGAGAGAGAATATGGCTCAAAATTTTCGGTTTGGTAATGCTTCGTACCGCTACTACCAAGTACTTGAATCTGATCCAACGAAAGAAGATTATGAGGAGTGGCTAACTGGACTGCCGGATAATATACGTATTAGTGAAATGAAAAGAGGGTACGAAGCTTGCATGGGATCATTACCACTCCGCCGTTACAGTTTGGAAAAACGAGATTTTGGTATGTCCGAATACCTCAAAAAAGTTTTGAATGAAAAGGACTGGGGGGATTATCAAAAGTTCGCGGATAGAATACTTGATTAAAATATGCTATAATAGTCATGAAATATTCAGTCTGAAATTTTTTAATTGTCAACCGAGTACCTTTGTGAAAATTAAGTTTGAAAGTTGAATTTGAGTGGAGATAAGTTCATTTATTTTCACCTTTCATATCATGAATAATTAGGATTTTAATGAAGGTACCCCAATATAAAATACATTCTGTTGGATTAGAGGAATATAGAGATTATCTGAACTATGTTGATATACTTGACTCGTGCAAGTTTTATAGTAGTGGTAAAAGTGGTGATTTTGAGCTTCGTATGCTGATCACCAGAGCGAAGGGTGATTCAGGTTTTAAAGATCTTAACCTTGGATTTGGAGTGTGGAACGAGGAGACCCGGGATATAGATGACGGGATTGAAACAAAAAATGGCGATATGCAGCAGATTTTAGCCACAGTCGCCAACAGAGCTCTGGAGTTTTTATCGAGATACCCAGAGGCTGAAATCTTTGCCAAGGGAAGTACTGCTTCACGTACCAGACTTTATCAGATGGAAATAGCTAAAATCATAAATGAAGTTCCGGATGGCCTTAGAATTGAAGGGCTTATCTCGAAAATCGGGTTTGTTGATTTCCGAAAGGGAATAAATTTTGATGCGTTTTTGTTATCAGCTAAATGATTTGTAAATTTGATTATAACAAGATTGATGATATGCCAACTACAATTGTGAAAATCGAAAAGAAAGCTACTAAAGAAGAGAAGGTAGCAAACGTGGGTTATGAGATTGATTATGCGGCGAGTAACATCGTAAGGAAGACCCTTGAGATGGCTGAAACGCTTAAAAAGTATCCTAGACCTGCTCGTAAGTAACTTTTGGATACTCTTATCTAAGAAGTACCTTACTTCTATTCTATGTTGACGTTGTAGCCAGAATCCTAGAAGATCATCACAGGCCTTTACGTAGGGATAAGCTCAATTATTTTCCTAATCGTATCTACTGAGGAATTGTGAATTGCGATTGGAATTTGCTTTGCTCCTAATAAATAAGTCAATTTCGTTCTATGCCTGCCATCTGAAATACTTAGTTTATTTTCAAACTGGTGGCAGAGACAAATTGTGGGTGGATCAATAAAACCATTTTTTTCCCACTGTTCTAGTGTCGTCGCCACTCTACTGTCACTTGCCAAGTCATTGGTAAATAGTGTTTCAGGATTGAAATCCATAAACGCTGTATTTTTAATTAGATCGGAGACATCTACAATAAAAATGCTATACTTTTCGAAATAAGGATGTTGAGATTTATCGAATAATTTGTCACAATGTTCGCCGTAAGCCCACAGTGGACTAATCTTTCTAATTTCAGCAATACTTTTATTCTGATAGCGTCTGACCCTACTTTCATGGGGATCACTGTTAGCTTAATTTCATAGTAAATAATATTTTTGATTGAATCTATTAACACCTTATAATTACAATCTATATCCACCTGTGCTCAGGTACGGATCCGATAGTAAGTTACCAAGGGAAAAAGTTATCTTGTGTCAAATTCAATAGTTTGTGGGAATAATTGAACGTTTCAGTATGATTTTTACAAAAGGCAATGCGAAAATATACAGAAGAAGATGAGATAGAGAAATGATCCTGGAGAAGACCAGAGCGGGACAGCTGCTGGCAAAAGCTAGAGGTAAACATGTAGGGAGGCCCAGTGGTGTAAACGAGATTAATTTCTTAAAAGTTAAACGGGGTTTCGAAAAAAGTTTTTCAGTATCAGAGATTGTGAGTTTAATCGGTATTAGTATCTCCAGCGTAAAGCGTTACAGGAAAAATCTTTCAACAAAGGAATTGATATAAATACGTAAGTATCATTTACTCAAGTTTCAATAGCGAATCTTCTGGCATTTCCCCGTTCTCAATCAAATTTTGCAGAAGAGATTGGTAAGACTCGTCAAGACCATATTTTGGCGACAGTTTGGCAACCTCTTTTCGACTGAATGCATGTTGTAACTTGCCAGTAACGAATTCAAAATCAGCTTTCTTCTGGCTTGCCGGATGTGAAGCAGGCCACTGGAATTGCTCGGCTTTTCTTCCCTCATGGAATAGTGTCACGGCAATTTCTGCCGTCGATTTTCCTTTAAAACTAAGAAGCAGTGTATTTAGATCCAGCCACTTTGGAACTTCTGAATATCTCATAATACATTTATTTGTTATATAGCCTAACATTAATAGATGATAAACAGTTTTAGTGTGCCTTAATTCTTTTTATGCTTAAAGCATATCTCTGACTTTATCATTGTTAAATGATCCATATAATTACCTGTTATAATAAGTTTCGATTACGGAAGCAAGTTAAATTTCAATAATTATATTAATTTTTGGAAAAATACAACGAACTCAAACATGACAGAAGAACTAACATTACAAATAGAAAAACTAAAAAGCTATAATGAAAAAATTGTACAGATGTTCGCCTTTTCGGTAAGTGGCGAGGCAGGCCACCTGTATGAGTTCGACCTGTATTATGCAGGGACAGCTAATAGGGCTGTTGCTATCATAAATTCTTTCTCGTCACTTATCACGACTGAACCGCTAGGAGCAATTGCACTAGTCAGAATCCATCTGGATACTTTTCTTAGAGCCAATGCAATAGCAGTAGCAGAAGATCGTCTTAATTTCGTAAAAGAGGTTAGAGCTGGAACTATGATCCAAAAAATAAAAATGGACTCTCAGACTGCCTCTAATCTAGGATTGGGTAAAGGTGCTACATTGTTAGATAGCAATCTTGTGAAAGTAGTTAAGGATTGGGCTCCTAAAATTGAGACTCTTTATAAAAGCTATTCTGACGATATACATTTTTCTGCAAAAGCTATTGAAAAGGCGGTAATACAAGACAGTTCTGGAATCAGCTTTTCAATAGGAACAAATGAACTTTTTACAGATGAAGATAAAATGGAAGCTGTTCAAGATATGATATACATATCTGAAATGGTGCTTTCAAGCTTATCGGCTTATATAGTGCATAAGTCTAAACCTGATGAAGAGGCCCCTGTTCCAGCATAGAGATTTCTTCTCAAATCCCTAAGGATCAATGGCGACAGCGGGCCAGGATTTGCAAAAACTAACTACTGCAAAAGTAAAATAAATCATTTTGAATTACCTAATAGATAATTGGTAGTTGGATTTTTCCGTAATAAACTATCAAAATCTAGGGGATATCAATTTAGTTAGATGATAATCTCAACTAAGGTAACAATTTCCTATTTACTGTTTCCTGCTCCCATGGATTTGGTAAAAGCGGAATCTTCGCACACCGGTTTACAGTGATGCTACAATATCCAAACTCCATAGTAATCAGGCCTTCGACCAGATAGACCCCCATGCCCTGGAATCTGTAACCCCTTAAAGAATTTGGGAAATGTACAGTATTGAAAAAGTTACCTTGGTCATCGAGGAATGTGCCGAACATCATCATTTCTCCTTTTTTTGTCCTTACTGGTTTGTAAGTCACAAAATCTCCGACCATACGAACAGTTTTTCCAACGTGCTTATCCATGTCATTGGCATACACACCACGGAACGTACTTCGAATTAAGCTAAACCAGGAAGCAGTAATAGGAAAGTTCAAATACCTTATTTCGTCATATAAGTGTTCGGGGAGAGAATATTCAAACGTCGGAACCTCCGGAACCTTAACAGCTTCGTCAAAAAGTCCGACCGGTAGGGATCGGTCTTTAATCTCAGAACAGATATACAAAGATTCCCATTGTAGGTTAGTCTTAACTGTATTTGTAAAATTGAATGCCCCAATCCTAATGAGAATTGAGATCTGTATTTGGGATACTCCCGTACGCATAATGAAATTCTCGAGACTCTTATATTTTCCATTTATTTGGCGCTCTTCAAGAATTTGTTTGACAGTTTTCACTTCCAGATCTTTTACCAGGTCAAATCCTAGGTAGAGGTCAATTCCATAGATCGTAGTAGTCCAATGGCTCATGTTCACACAAGGATTATGTATAACAGCTCCATCCTTCTTTGCTTCGTTGATATAAACTTGGGGAGCATAAAAGCCACCGTGGTTGTTAATTGTAGCGGTCATAAATTCCAATGGATAGTAAGTTTTCAGGTACAAACTCTGATAACTTTCAACTGCGAAGGAGGCCGAATGAGCTTTGCTGAAACTATAACCGGCAAAGCTTTCCATCTGCCTCCAAACCTCTTTTGCAGTTTCTGCTGGACGTCCTAATTCCTCACAATTTTTAAAGAATTTGTATTCAATTTCTTGCAGGTGTGAAGCGCTCCGGTGTTTTCCTGACATCATACGCCGTAGTACGTCGGCATCGGCAAGATCCAGCCCCCCGAAAAAATGACCTACCTTAATAACGTCTTCCTGATAAACCATTACACCGTAAGTTTCGGCCAGCTGCTCCTCCATTACCGGATGCAAATAAACTGTTGACTTAGGATCCCGGTGTCTCTTTATATAGACATCCATCATGCCGGAACTTCCAACCCCTGGGCGGATAACAGAGCTTGCAGCAACAAGAGTTAGATAATTGTCACATTGAAGCTTTGTGATAAGCTGTCTCATCGCAGGAGATTCAATGTAAAAACAACCTACCGTCCTGGAAGATTTGAGTTGTTGACTTATTCGTGGATCCGTGAAAAATTTATCTGGATTAGAGATATCGACTTTTTCTCCCCGATTCTGCTCAATAATCTGAACGCAATCTTTTATTGCCCCGAGGCCCCGCTGACTCAGAATGTCAAACTTTTCAAATTTAATGTCTTCGGCAACATACATATCAAACTGGGCACAAGGGAAATCCATTGGAGGAAAATCCAGCGCGGTGAAGTTTGTTATAGGATCCTCTGAAATGAGTACTCCGCAGGCGTGAGGTGTACGTAAGTTGGGGAAGTCTTCTACCAACCCATAGAGACTTTTGATAAGAGCAACCGCGTCCTCCGAGTTATATGGGGATCCTGGATTTCGGATTAATTCATCAATCTCTGATTTTGGCAAACCATAAACTTTGCCGAGCTCCCTGATGATACTTCTGTCCCGGAAAGTGCTCATTGCACCCATCATGGCAGTATGTTTTGATTGATAGCGTGTAAAAATATAAGTGAATACCTCCTTTCGATCTTGCCAGGAAAAATCGATATCAAAGTCCGGTGGTGTCTGCCGTTTTGGATTCAGGAATCTTTCAAAATATAGATCAAGTTTTATTGGGCATACATCTGTGATCCCGAGGCAGTATGCGACAATGCTGTTTGCTCCAGATCCACGACCAACATGGTAAAAATTGCGAGAGGTTGTATAACGAATGATGTCATGAGTAATCAAGAAATAGGAAGAGAAGCATAGTTCATCAATAATGCGCAGCTCTTTAGCAACCCGCTGTTTTGCTTCTTTATTGTTATTGCCATACCGGCGCTGCATACCAGAAACTGCTAGCTTTTCTAGCAACAGCTTATCGTCATATGCATTCCCAGTAAAAAATTTTTTGTTGCGTACAATGGTGAAGTCAAAATTGAAACTGCACTGAGACAGCAATTTCTCAGTTGCCACAAGTATTTCCGGAAATCGATAAAATTTGTTAATCATATCTTTTCTTTCCGGCATCTTTTCCCAGGAATTGGCCACCATGGATTTTGTAACCTTAGAATAGATAAGATTGCGGTCAACTGCTCTTAGTTGCTGGTGCAGCTGGTAGTCATTTTCGTTTTTCACGGTGACTGGCCACAAGATTACGTACCGATCAAAATTAGATCTTGGTTCGAGACTTATTTTGTTAATTTGATCAGGTCTGATACCCATAAACTCATTTTCGCGCAGACGCCTGATTTCTATTGCACCGAGAGGATATACAATAAATACCTGATTGAATTCAGGTGCAAATTTTGGGAGAGGCTGTTTATTTCTGTTTGCAGTTGTCATGTGCTCATTGAGCTCTGCAAAGCCAGCTTCATTCCTTGCTATTCCGATATACAATAAAGTATCTCCATTTCTGTATTCCATCCCAACAAGACCATTGATACCCTTTTCTCTGCATTTCTTAATAAATGGGAATATGGCGGAAGAGTTGTTAATGTCTGTCAGGACTGCTGTGTCATGCCCATGGCTTATAATAAGATCGGTCAGGTCATCCAGGCTAATGGTGCCATAACGCAAACTGAAATAGGAGTGGAGATTTAAAAGCATGTTACTTAAATGGCAAGTAGTTCATTATAATTTTTAACTTTGTTCCTAATGGTATCATTTATATGATTCTAATTGTAACAATATTAAAATGGAAGAGCAAGAAATATTTTTAAAAGAGAATCTGAGATTTCTCCGGAATCGGAAAAATCTTATCCAGGAAGATCTTGCAGAAGACTTGGGGATGACGAGGGTCAAACTTCATGCAATTGAAAGTGGAAAGACCGCAAATCCAGTGATAGGAGATGTAATTAAAATTGCAAAATATTTTAAGCTAGCAACGGACACTCTTCTGACTGTGAACCTAATGCGGTTAGGTGAATTGAAGTTGCGGGAACTTGAATCTGGAACAGATGTATACCTGACAGGTAAGAATGTAAGAGTACTGGCAATCACTGTTAACCAGGAGGATAAGGAAAATGTCGAGTACGTACCGATAAAAGCAAAAGCAGGTTATCGTACGGGATACAGTGATCCTGAATATTTGGCAACGCTACCGAAGTTTAGCTTTCCTAACCTTCCAGCCGGTGGAACCTTCAGAATGTTCCCAACTACTGGTGACTCCATGCTGCCAATTCCGGAAGGGAGCGATATCCTAGCCAGGTATGTTCAAAACTGGAAAGAGCTAAGATCCGGGAGTTTGGGTATTGTTATCTTGAAAGGCGAGCAAGATTTTGTTTTTAAGGAAATCACCGTTTTAGCACAAGGATTATCGCTGCATTCATTTAATAAGCTTTATGATGACTACCATGTTGACTTTTCAGATGTTCTTGAAATTTGGGAGTATCATAGTTTTCATAGCAAAGTGCTTCCGGAGCCGGTTACAGATCTGAATCTTGTCATTCGTGAGATCAGGCAATTGACGATACATGCTGAACGAGAAGTCTCTTTGTAGATGTCGATTCTTTCTTCGTACTAATAATTTTTACTGTATAGATAAATATTATTAGTACATTAGCCAGAGATATATAAACCACAAAACCATAATGCAAAGTTCCATTACCAACCGTCTTATTTCTGTTTTAACAGAAGTAGAAATGGAAGATATGTACCATCAACTGGCTAGTAAATTGGGTAAATCTCAGTTGGAGAAATCGGAGGAGACAGCTGTGATAAAGGAACTTCCTGAATTGAAGATAGACTTGGGAGCTCAGTGTAAGCGTAAAAGAGAGCGACTTGGCTTAACAGTATATGCTGTTGCAAAGAATTCCGGGATTCTTCAAAATCAGGTAAAGGCGATAGAAGAGGGCCAAGGGTATAACATTGATGCGTTGCTTAAACTTACTGCTTCTCTTGAACTAAATGTCATGTTAATTGACTCAAAAAAAAGCGTGTAGGAGTCTAGTGTTAATTTAATGAATAGAGGAATAATGGATAAATACGCTAAGACAAATGATTTAATTAAGGATAAAATTCAAGATATATTTGATCCAACGACTAATGAAATTACAAATAGGATATACAGTTATGCTTATATTGATGAACAATTCTTCCAAAAATTTGATGATTTTGTAAATTTTGCAGAGAATGAACAAGCATTTTTGAAATCTAAGGGGTTTCTGTTAAATGAGGTCCATTTTTACTTTACAGAAAATGAGGAAAAAGATGCTTTTGGCGGTATTCAATATGGACTTAATCAGTCAGAGGATTTATCTCTCGTTACAGTAAGTAAAGGTCTTATTGAAAGACATATAAAATACTGTGATCTCATTTCCAGTCAGTTGAGCAAACTTATTAGGAAAAATAGGCTCCCTAAAGATATTAAGGGAAAAATTGATATTAATGACATTTTAGGAGATTTATCACTTAGCGATTTCTTATTTTTGATTGGTCGAGATTTTGTTTTTAATCATGAAATAGCCCATGTAATTCAATGCGAAGGTAAGCCTAGACCTGTGCCTGGAACAAATCAGATAGATTCAGAAAATACAGCGAGAGTTAAGGAGGATTATTCAGAACGACATCACATAGGAGAGCTTGATGCAGATCAATTTGCTTCAAGAGCAATGTGTAAAAAAGTATTAAATTATTATAATAACCTCCCAGTTGAAAAAAAAACACGTGATAATTTAGCGAATCTAATGGCCTTTGCTCTGTTGGGAATTTACATTTTATTTCATATTCTTTCAAATGAGATGAAATCAAAATTTTTCTTTAAAAATACTAAGCATCCACATCAATCAATCAGAATGCAGGCTATTATTCAGACTGTAAATGAAACATTTGGTTTATATACCCCAAGTGGATATATATTTAACAAACATCGAATGACAAGCATTTTTTCTAATCTGTCAGTTCAAGTAACTGGATCCGTAGAGAATTTTTTAGCTCATATTAATCCAAAGAATATTTCCGTGAAGAGGCAAAAGGATATCTCCAACTATTTAGATGAAATGATGCAGAAAACTATGGAACTAGACTGGACGCTGACAAAAAGAGAAATTGGATAATTCTGATTGTAAGAAAGAGAAGTAAATAGCTATGAGCTTTGACTTATCGCCTGTTTTTTAATCAATAAGCTTAAAATATACATATGCCTACCCTTCATTGGATCGGAAAAGATAAAGTTGTTAATCATCATCTCGATGTTCCATACCGAGTTTTAAATCATCAGTATGGCTTCACTGCGTCAGAAGGACAAGTTTCAAACACAACTGAAAGTGGAAACAAAATCATTCATGGTGATAACTTGGAAGCACTTAAAGCACTCCTGCCAGAGTATGAAGGTAAAATAAAGTGCATATACATTGATCCTCCTTATAATACTGGTAACGAAGGATGGATTTACAACGACAATGTGAATGACCCTAAAATAAAAAAATGGTTGGCTAACGTGGTAGGCAAAGAAGGTGAGGATCTTAGTCGTCATGATAAGTGGCTTTGTATGATGTATCCTCGTTTAAAGCTTCTACAAAAACTTTTGGCAGAAGATGGAGCGATCTTCATTTCTATCGACGACAATGAGGTATTTCTCTTAAAGTTATGCTGTGATGAGATTTTTGGAAAGAATAATTTCGTTGCGCCATTAATATGGAAAAGCAGGCAAAGTGTTGATTCTAGAAATAAGACAGGTATTTCGAATGATCATGAATACGTGCTAGTTTATGGAAAAGGCAACATGACAACTTTCAAAGGAGTAGAAAAGGATCTAGCAAAATTTTCTAACCCTGACAAAGATGAACGAGGACCTTGGCGAAGTGCAGATCTGACGGGAATTGCTACTCAGGCTCAGCGACCAAATTTACATTACGAATTGATAGACCCGGTTACCGGCGTAGTATATGGCTGTCCCGACAAAGGTTGGAGATACGATAGAACTACAATGAAAATTAAAATAGATGAGGGTAGAATTATTTTTCCAAAAAATAGGGTAGGAAGGCCAAGAAATAAAATATTTATGAACGAGATGGAAAGTTCTAATAAAGCTTTCTCTTCAGTAATAACCGCAATGAACACAGGAGATGGATCCAAGGAACTTAAGGAAGTACTTAACTCTGCGGATTTTGCTTTTCCAAAACCATCGGAGCTAATTGGATTCCTTTTAGATCAAATTAGCGATCACGATTCTATTATACTCGATTCCTTTGCTGGCTCGGGTACCACAGCACACGCGGTTTTCAATCTTAATAAACAAGATGGAGGAAGCCGTAAAGTGATACTAGTGGAAATGGAAAATTATGCAGAAACAATTACTGCTGAACGTGTAAAAAGGATAATCAAAGGCTACGGAGAAGGAGCAAAAGTTATTGAAGGTGTTGGAGGAGAATTCGACTACTACACCTTAGGAGAGCCTCTTTTTGACGAATATAGCAATCTCAATGAATCAGTCGGATTAGAGCGAATTAGAGAATATGTATGGTATTCTGAGACCCGATCCAGTTATTTAGTCCATCAATCCAGTGATTTCTTACTTGGTAAAAAGGATGAATGTGCATATTATTTCTACTATAAGGCAGATTCACTGACAGAGCTTGACTTTGATTTTTTGTCGCTGATAGATGTTAAGGCTGATCAATATGTGATCTATGCGGACAACTGTCTGTTAACAGACGAGTTTATGCAGTCAAAAAACATCATTTTTAAGAAAATCCCACGTGATATAACCCGCTTCTAATAATAATGGAGTTAAAAAGTTACCAACAAGACGTACTCAACGATCTACGTGCGTATTTTGATTATTTAATAGTTGATCAGGATCCGGCGATAGCATTTGATCAATATTGGGAAGACCGGATCGGGCAATACAATCCTCTTACGCGCAAGGGAATGCGCCCGTATATAAAAACAATTCCTGGTGCAGTTCACTTATGTATCAAAGTGCCGACTGCTGGTGGGAAGACGTTCATTGCATGTAATGCTTTAAAGACAATTTTTGACAGGTTGCCGCAAGATGAACCCAAAGCGGTAGTTTGGCTTGTTCCATGGAGTAATTTACTAGAACAAACTGTTGCAAGTCTTAGCAATCCTAACCACCCGTATCGGCAAAAAATCAACAGTCTGTTCAATCACCGGGTTGAAGTCTACGACAAAAACAAGCTGTTACAAGGTGCAAGTTTTAATCCTGGAATCGTAAGGGAGCAACTAAGCATCTTCGTAATGAGCTTTGCCAGCCTGCGAGCTAGAAATAAAGATGATCGGAAAGTATATCAGGAAAATGGTCAACTGGCTCCTTTTCTAGAACAGCTTACAGATAAAGAGCACATTCTTGAAAATACGGATGAGACGGCGCTCATCAATGTAATCCGCAGCTTTAATCCTGTCGTTGTTGTCGATGAAAGCCATAATGCCGAAAGTGACCTGAGCATTGATATGCTTAAAGCTTTAAATCCAAGCTACATCCTGGATTTGACGGCAACTCCAAAGGTAAATGCCAATATAGTAAGTATGGTTTCTGCTATGAAGCTCAAAAAAGAGCACATGGTGAAGTTGCCCATTATTGCTTACAACCATCGTGAAAAAACGGAAGTAATTGATAGTGCCTTGCATTTGCGGCATAGTCTGGAACAGATGGCGCTGGCAGAGCAAAAGGAAGGTGGGAAGTACATTCGTCCAATCGTGTTATTTCAGGCTCAACCGAGAACTGATGAAGACAATACGACTTTTGAAAAGTTGAAAGCATTGCTGATTAAAGCTAAAATTCCGGAAGAGCAAATAAAAATTAAAACTGCTACAATCAATGAATTGAAAGGAGTTGATCTATTATCTCCTGAATGTCCTGTCCGGTATATTATCACAGTAAATGCATTAAAGGAAGGGTGGGATTGTCCCTTCGCATATGTGCTGGCATCTTTGGCAGACAGATCTTCTGCGGTTGATGTAGAGCAGATCTTGGGTCGGGTTCTGAGGCAGCCATACGTCACTGCACACAAACAGACATTGTTGAATATGTCATATGTGCTGACCGCTTCTCTTAAATTTGATACTACCCTACAAAATATTATTAAAGGTTTACAGGCAGCAGGGTTTAGCGAGAAAGATTACCGAGCTGAAAACAAAGTTACACCGGAGGATTTGGTGGCGGCAAAAGAAAAGGAGATACAAGACGAACTTTTTGGAAGTGATGACCAGAGATCTATCGACGATATTAATCCGGATAAAATATCATTCGATCCGGAGCAAGTTAATTCGTTTCACAAGAAGGATGGCGATTCTTCTCTTTTAAATGAAATTATAGGAATAGCTGAACAAGAGGCGACAAGTTCAGCAGAACAAATGAAACGCCTGGAAACTAATCCTGTTGATCCAATATTTACCGAAATGGCCGACAAAGTTGTGTTTTATGGTATGCGTTCTGATGTTGCAGATATTGCTAAGACGTTGGTTCTTCCAGAGTTTTATATTCAAATACCAACTGGTGGACTTTTAGATGGTATGGAGGGGAACACCAAGGTAACAAGAAATAGTTTGCTTGGTGGTTTTAGACTCACTGGAAATGATACCAATATTAGCTTTGAAACCTTAGCTGCGGAGGTTTACAAAATTGACATCGAAACCGGGGTTACAAACGAAAGTTACAGACCATCAGCTTCAAAGATCAAAAAGGGCGAAGCGCGTAATTTTTTAATGGAGTATATCCTTGCTAAACCTAAAAGCAATCAGATCACTGATATCGCACATTTACTTCGCAAGCATCTTGGTGATCTAAGCCCCATATCGGAACCAGATATTACGAAATATCTAACAAGAGTGCTAGAAGATCTTTCGTCCGATGATTTTCAAGAAATCATGAATCGGGAATTAACTTTTGCCAGGGTGTTGAAGCAGAAGATTCATGGATTTATGGATGAGTATGCGGAAAACCGTTTTAGGAAGGACTTGGAAACTGGCAAAATTTTTATGAAGCCAATCTGGAGATTTCAGGAGCATATTGTACCTGGACAGGTCGGAAATGACATTATCAATTCTTTGTATGAGAAAGAAGGTAGTATTAATTCATTTGAGTACAAGATCATTCTTGACGTGGCCAGCATGGATAATGTGGTTTTTTGGCATCGAAACATTGTAAAGGGAAAAGGATTTTCTGTAAACGGATTTAAATCGAACCACTATCCAGATTTTATTATCCTGACTAAGTCAGGAAAGGTTGTCCTTCTGGAAACCAAGGGAGATGATCGAGATAATTCTGACAGCCGAGCTAAGGTGAGGTTAGGTAGTATTTGGGCATCCAATGCTGGACCAAACTTTAAATACTATATGGTATTTGAAAAAAATACTGTTGATGGGGCGCTTTCATTGAGTGAGTTTAAGGAAGTTATGGAAGGGTTGTAGAATTATTTTATATATTTAAGACGTTAGATAAAATCCATAATAATTTGGACATTTTGTTTGCGACCTTTAAGTAGTAATATATTCTTTAATAAGATTTATTGTCAATTATCCTCAATTTCGATAAATGAAACACCTGCTCCTCAATAATACCAGTTCAGTATCTTATGACGAAAGTGATCCTGATGACATAAAAGTTTACATAGATGGTAAACTCCATGACTTTAAAGAAAGTAAAGACAATCGGATTGACTATGCAATAGCAACAAAGCGAAATAAATATGCTCAGGCACTAAATAGTCAGTTTGAGAATTTACTTCTATTGACAGGAGCAGGGTCATCCATTGGTTGGGGTAGAGATGGTAAAACAGGTAAATCAATGGTGAACTTATGGGATGGTGCAGAGGCTCTTTTAACAAATGATACATTTGGAAAGTTACTTGGGAAAATAGGTTATGATGAAAAATGGGAGGATGGGTCAATCATAAAAAATCTAGAAAAGGTTTTATCTATGGCAACACCTGCCATTCCATATGTCGATAAGAGAGAGATTGATATTGAGGACTGCGTTAACCGGATAAAGGAATATATCAAAACAGCCTGCCAGTTGGACTTGCCTAATAATTCTCCACACACTTTACTTCTCAATAAGATAACAAAGCGAAAAGTTACTCTACCCAGATTCAAACTGTTTACATTGAATTATGATTCGATGTTTGAACAAGCCGCTTGTGAAAGCAATTTTGCAATCATTGATGGATTCTCTTTTTCGCATCCAAGAATATTCAGTGGTAGAAATTATGATTATGATGTTGTTTCTAGAAATAATAGCCGTGTAAAGGAGGAAGATAATTTTATTCAAAAGGTATTTCACTTATACAAACTACATGGTTCTATCAACTGGGAAAAAATAGATGGAAAGATTGTTCAAAAAGAAAACCCAGAAAACCCTTTAATGATATACCCACATCAATCAAAATATGAAAGTTCATATGAACAGCCATATTTTGAAATGATGTCGAGATTTCAATCGAATCTTAGAAAGGATAATGTTTTTTTAATAACGATAGGATTTAGTTTTGGAGATAAACACATAGTGACAGCAATAGTCGAGGCCTTGGAACAGAATCCTAGTTTTCAGTTAATGATAGTTAATCGGAGTATCGACGAAACAAATGAAAACTTAAAACCTTTCATTGATGCAGCACGAAAGTATTCCAACCTTTCAATAGTTTCGGAGGCATTTGAAGATTTCTCAAAATTTTATCCGGATTTGAAGTCGTATAATCAAGATGATACGAAACAAATTGTAATAAATAGATATTCCGGTTCAAAGTGAGCCAGTGATTCCGGCCGAAAGTGAGCCAGTG
>CAXBLH010000050.1:0-19101 GCA_963976315.1 uncultured Dyadobacter sp. | reverse complement strand
TTATGAATTTGCTGAGGCAGAAGCCATTATTGGTCAGATAGAGTCGCAATATCCGGGACATCCTGTTTCACATATACTGGACTCATTTATTTTGTTTTGGAAATACTTGCCTGTGAAGGATAATCCCACCAAAGCAAAACAGTATGTGCAAGATTTAAACCAATGTCTGGTGGCTGTTGATAAAACCTTTGGGAGTAATAGTAAAGATCCAGAAGCTGTTTTTTATACCATGGTGGCCAGAGGGTATTTGGCAATGATGCATAATTATAATGGGGACCTTCTAAGTGCAGCCGGAGAAGGTAAGAAAGCCTATAATTCCTTTTTAGAAGGTTTGAAGCTTACTTCGAAAAATCCCGAATTTTATTTCACCTCAGGCATGTATAATTATTATGTAGAGATTTATCCGGAATTGCACCCAATTGTAAAACCTTTGATGCTCTTTTTTAAAGATGGAAATAAGGAACTTGGGTTAAAACAAATTGAATTAGGAACCAGGCTTGGTACCATTACTAGAGCCGAGGCATGTTATTACCTTACTCATCTATATTTGAAATACGAAAACAAACCCGAACGGGCAGTTCCTTATATGCAAAAACTGATCGGTTGGTATCCTCAAAATCCTTTGTATTTGATGAAGTATATCGAAACACAAATACTTGCTAACAATTTTGGTGCCGCTAATAATAAATTGCCCTATTTAAAACGCTATTCTAATGTTTTCTTTCCAGCCGCTTATCATACGTTTTTGGCATTGTTGATGGAAAGAATGGAGAAAAACGATAAGGCGGCGGAGCAGTATTACCTAGCAGCATTGCGCTTGCCGCATGATAGCCAGTATAGCGGCGAGTATACAGCGATGGCGTATGCAGGTTTGGCGCGGATAGCTGCCAGAGCTGGAGACAGAGCTAAAGCAAAGTCTTATTATAAAAAATGCCTTGAAAAAGCAGAGTATAATTCCTTGATTACCGAAGCCAAAGCGTTTAAATAGTGATTGCCTTAAAGAGAAAATGGCAAGTAACCCAAAAGAAGGGTAAAGGTAATTTTTTCTATAAACGTATTGTCTCGATGCGATAACATTGCATTGGAGTTTGACTGCTATTTGTAATTATTCCGATAAATGCATGGTTTCAAAAAGATGCCAGCGGCATCAAACGTTTATAGGAGTATACCAAATGGATTTTCTGCGACTGCAGCGCAGTCGAACCTCGGTCGACGGTTTTTATATAAGAATTGAAAATACAATCATCATTTTGACCTTGTCATAGCTGGTATGGTCGGTGGACTTTGGTGACCAAAAAACGGAAACCCACCATCGACTCGAAAATCGTTTTTAGGAAGAATTTGACAACCAAAAGCCGATTCCATTACTCAATAACTCGTGATGAAGCCTAATATTTCGCATTCTAAAGTCATCCTTATTGCTGCTTACAGTACGTCACCATCTCTTTGAATGCGGTTTATAGTTTAGGATGGATAGGCATGGTCGCACCACGACTGTCGTAAAATTCAAATAAATCACCATTTGGTTTTGAGATTTGAAATTTTATAATCTTTTATTAAATTGTTTAGTTTTTATTAACATTTGGGTAACGATAAGATGGTTTAAAGTTTATATTTTTGCCTTCTTTCGAGAAATTTAGTTTATAAATACTTGATTTTATGTTTCTGTAAATTTTCAAACTTTAAAAGACTTAATCGTGAAATTTAAATTTACCTTTCTACTATTATTTGTCCTTGGCTACGGCTTTGCGCAAAACAATAAAACTGAAAATTTAGTAATGATCTCTTTGGATGGTTACCGCTGGCAGGAGCTTTTTAAAGGGGCGGATCCAGTCTTGATTTTTGATAAGAAGTTTAGAAATCAGGATTCTGCAGCCTTTTTTAAAAAGTATTGGGATGTCAATGAAAAAGTCAGAAGAGAAAAATTAATGCCATTTTTTTGGAATACATTGGTTAACAAAGGTCAACTTTACGGAAATAGGGATTTAGGGAATAAGGTAAGTTTGCGAAACGATTATTGGTTTTCCTATCCCGGACGGAGTGAAACCCTATGTGGTTTCTATGATCCCAAAATCAATAGCAATGATTATCCGAACAATCCAAACGAGAACGTCTTGGAATTCATTAACAAACAAAAAGGATATGAGGGGAAAGTAGTAACGTTCGCTTCTTGGGGTGCTGTTTCACGCATAGTGAATCGTGATCGGAATGGTATGTTGGTGAATATTCCTGGGGAAGAAGTAAAAGAAAAGGATTTGTCTGAATCACAAGTTTTAGCGAATGAAATTCAGCATTATCTACCGGAGTATTTTGGGAAAAGTATTCGTTTTGATGTACATACCTATGCCCTCACAAAATCCTACATCCAGCAAAATCACCCGAAAGTGGTATATATAGACTTTGGGGATACGGACGAGTTAGCGCATGCTGGTCAATATGATTCTTACCTAGATGCGGCACATTATTTGGATGCCATGATTGGAAGTTTGTGGAATACCATGCAGCAGGATCCATTTTATAAAGGAAAAACAACCTTTGTGATCTATCCGGATCATGGGCGTGGTTTGGGTGACAAATGGACGAGCCATGGTAAGTCGGCGCCCCATTCAGACGAAACCTGGCTGGTAGTCTTAGGTCCAGACTCTCCTGTGTTGGGTGAAGTGAAGTCTTCCAATCATATCTATCAGGATCAGTTTGCACAGACCTTCGCTCATTTATTGGGCTTTGACTTTAAAGCCAATCATCCAGTGGGGGAACCTGTAAAAGGGGTTGTAAAGAAATAAGAGCTTCAAAAATTGATTGGATATAAAATCGATCGGCGTACGGCAGCCGATTAAACCCCAAAAACGATAATTAGCCCGCTGGATAAGAAGGAGTCCATAAGTGGGCGGGTAGGAGTAGTGGAAATAAAGAATTTGGGAAACAAAAAGAGATCGGCGTTAATTTCCGATCTCTTTTTGTTTTACTAAGAGCCTGTTTAAATTTTAATGATAGAATTGTTTATAGCTTATTTTTTGTGCGAACCAAGGCAAATTTTGAAGGGATAGCCATAGCTATCCTGAAAAATTTAACGCAGGTAGAGCCAAAAAATAGCATAAACAAACTATTGGTTAATTTTTAAACAGGCTCTAAGCTTTCAATATTTCTGTGAATTATTCAGGAAATAGACTACTATCCAATCCGGGAATAATACGTAAGGCGTTTTTATAATATAGCTTTTTCAGTATTTCATCAGAAAGCCCCATTCCGTACATGCGCCAGAAGGCATGGTATTTTTTATGGTAAGGGAAATATTCATCTTCGGATTCCAGCACCCTGAAATAGGTGGAATACTCTGACGGTACCCAGCTGTCTTTTCCAAAAAGTACCCGATCTTGGTATTTTTCAAAAAACTTTTTGGCTGTTCTAGGCTGACGGCCAAGTTCGGCTATCACCGCACCAATTTCAACATAAGTGTTTGGAAAAGCGATCATCAAACTGTCTAGCTTTTTAAGGTTATTGGCGTACCAACCCATGTGTGCATTGATGAAAATGGTTTTAGGGTTATTTCTAAAAATGGCGTGTTGTTCGGCGATCAGGGAATCAAATGGCACAGGGTCATTGTCGCCACGACGACGGTTTGGATGCGTTTTTAGTTCTAGCCAGCGTTCGTTGTAACGGTCCATTGGGTCCCAAAAAGAGGGGACGTCTGCAGTATGGATCAGTACGGGTATCCCCAGTTCACCACATTTTTGCCAAACAGGTTGTAGTCGAGGGTCAGAAACGGCCACCCGATTCCCTTTGTCGTCACGAATGCCACTAAATCCTAAACTTTTATAGATTTTTAGACCCTTAGCGCCCATTTTAACATCAGCTTCTAATTGCTTAACCGCCCTGCCCGACCAATCTTTTTCACCAAATCCTTTGAATTGAATATTGGTAAAAACAGCGATTCTTTTGGGTTCATTTTTAGCGACGTTCTCCAAAGCACCTTTTATATGTGCAGTACCTTCGTCCCATTCTTGGTACCAACCCCGGCCACTAAGATTTACCATAATACCCATATTTAAGCTATCCATTTGGGCAGTGAGGTATTTCAAATCATGCGTCGGCATACGGTATTGATGATTGTGTACATCAATAAACGGGAATTTTGCGCGATGGATAGGGTTCTCCTCCACGGCCAAAGTAGAAATAGGGTCATATTCTTCAAATCCCAAAGGTTCATTTTCCAGTCGTTTTTGTTGCTGGGCAATAATCGGCGAAATCGATAATAACAATAGCGAAGTGAGTAGTAGTTTTTCTTTCATTTTTATGATTACTGTATTTTATGGCAATTGGTATTTTATTGACCTTTCTTGATTGGTATTAACCTTTTTCTATTAGCTTTAAGTCGTAAGCAAGCTCCCCTTTTTTTAATCGTAACGGCGGAACGCTTTAATATTTTCCTTTAAACCTTTAACATTACGACATTTACCCCTAATTCCTATCTCCTAATCCCCTAACTTTTAACATATATCAACGCCACACAATGCGCCGCAATACCTTCTTGCCGACCCACGAACCCTAATAATTCGGAGGTAGTCGCTTTGATGGAAATAGCTTCTTCCTCTACTTTCATTACTTTGGAGAGGCACGCTTTCATTTCTGGAATAAATGGATTCAGTTTGGGGAGCTGAAGTACAACAGTAACGTCTACGTTTCCAACTTCATAACCTTTTTCACGTATCATTTCAAGGACTTTGGCGAGCAAAACTTTGCTATCAACCCCTTTCCATTGCGGGTCTTTATCCGAAAAGTGGTAACCAATATTGCGCATATTGGCAGCACCCAAGAGTGCATCACAAAGCACGTGGCAAACCACATCGGCGTCGGAGTGGCCTTTGGCGCCATGTGTATGAGGAATTAATATGCCGCCCAACCAAAACGGACGGTTTTCTTCAAATTGATGGACATCATAACCCTGCCCGATCCTGTATGGAAACATTTTGTGTTAGTTTTTTTCTTCAAAACTAATGTAAAGGATATTTTTTGAATTATAGGGGTATTGGTGGAATTAATGGAGAAAGCGGGCTTGGGAGGTTGGTTTCGAAGGTTAAAATGTCCAGAAAAATAAATCAATAAATATCAATTTTTTATACTATCTCTTGCATGTCTACGAACTATTCGTAGATTTACGAAAAGATCGTAGATATGGAGAAATTAACAAAACAAGAAGAAGACGCCATGCAGGTAGTCTGGAAAATAGGAGAGGGGAATGTCAAATCGTTTTTAGTAGCATTTGATGATCCGTTACCGCCGTACACCACCTTGGCTTCGACGATTAAAAACTTGGAAAAGAAAGGTTTTTTGGAAAGTCGGTTGGTGGGTAATACTTATTTGTACGCGCCCAAAATCACCGAAGAACAGTATAAAGGCCAGTTTTTGGGTGGGGTCGTGAAAGATTATTTTGAAAATTCATATAAGGAAATCGTCAATTTTTTCATAGAAAACAAAAAGATTTCGGCTGACGAATTAAAAGAACTGATTGCATTGATAGAACAAAAAAAGTGAACATTTAAATGGTTAGGTTATGCCGTATTTTATAGAATTTCTTTTAAAGGCATCTTTGGGATTGACTTTTGTTTATCTCTTTTACTATTTAGTCCTAAGTCGCCATACTTTTTATACTTGGAATCGATGGTATTTACGAGTTTTCATTTGGGGCGCTTTTATCATTCCTTGCATAGATATTTCCCCTGCTATTCAGACTTCTAATTTGGGACAAACCAGTGTGGTGCAAATGGTACCAAGTGTCAGTGCTGTAAGCCGCACGATTACGAATTATAAGCCCATTGCGGTTGTAGCTCCTATACCAGAGGCTGCACCACAAGTCGTTAATTATTGGAGTATAATATCGTATATTTTTCTTGCTGGTATAATCGTGTTGCTGATCCGATTTGGGTTACAAATTCTATCATTTATAAGAATCAAAAGAAGGGCAAGAATTATCTATTTTGAGGGAATAACCATACACCAGCTTGACGAAGACATTATTCCTTTCTCGTTTTGGAATTCGATATTTATGAATACCAGTAAGCTGGATAACGACGAAATTCGTGAAATTATTTTACATGAACTGGTTCATATTGAGCAAAAGCATAGCGTCGATATTATTTGGGCTGAATTGCTTTGTGTTTTCAATTGGTTCAATCCATTTGTGTGGCTGATCAGTCGTGCGATTCGCCAAAATCTAGAATACATAGCTGATAAGGCAGTTTTGGACCAAGGCGTTGAAGCCAAGTCGTATCAATACTTGTTATTGAAGGCCATCGGTATTCCAAAACTACGGGTTGCGAATCAATTTAATTTCTCATCCTTGAAAAAGCGCATCGTCATGATGAATAAAGCCAATTCTGGTACCATTCATCTTGCAAAATTTGTATTTGTCTTACCCCTAGTAGCGGTAACGTTATTGATGTGTCGCAATAATCTGGAGATAGGAGATGTTCAAAAAGAACCATTTATAAAATTTGAAGTAGACAATGGATCAGATGTTTACTCAGGAATTATATTAGATTCCAAAACGCAAAAACCATTGGAAGGAGTGAAATTGAAAATTCGAACTAGTAGAGTAGCCTATTCAAAATTAAAAGCAATAGAAACGGAAACTTCGTTAGTTTATAAAGAATACGAAAATCAAAGCATTGTTGTACTAGACTCGACATACCTAAAAACAGATGCTGATGGATTTTATTTCTGGAAGTCTACGCTGGAAAATCCCGACGATTCTACGAAATATGAATATTCATTAGTTGTTGAAGATTCTCGTTATGAAAGTAAGAATATGCGTGGATCCGTACCAGTGATAATGTTTGTTAACAAAGCAGGAGATGTTAACACTTATAGCCAATCTAACCATTTAATGGAACTTCTTGATAAGGAATCGGATGAAAGTGTTATAAAAGAAGCATTGTTGGCCGAATTGCCAAAATATGCTAAAAATCAATCGGTAACGGTTCGATTTAGAAATCGAGTTTTTAAACCTAGTCAGGTTATTTCCAAATTTGAAGATGCTTATTTTAACAAAAAACGAAATTTAGTAGGTTATGAGGGTGATTTGAAATTTTATTTGGATGGGCAAGAGGTTTCTTACGAAAAAATAAATGAAGTCTTTAAATATATAGCGATTGGTGCATTTCAAGAGGACATGAAAGTAAATTCCAACGATTTTCCTGAAACAATGCGCTATTACACTGCTCCTACGTATAGGGATGCACCACCGGTACAATTGCTATCCAACGAAAATGTAAAATGGTTCAATCCGGATAATTTCAATATGGATTTACTAGATAAGGAAACTTTTTATATAGATGGATTTTGGCAAGTAGCAGGCATCGGAAGTAATCTAAAACCGGAGAAACGGGATATCAAACGAGTTGCTGAATTTTCGGGTAGACTAGCTCACTATTATAACCCAACCAAAGACAAGCTACTTTGGATTGAAACCAGCGACGATTTTAGCCGGATAATGGAACGTCCGGACTTTGCTCATAAGTAAAGAGGTCTGTATGAAACGAAAATTTTAGATTTGAAATAATTACTATAAGCTTCCACAAAATCGGTAGCTTTTTTGTTTGTATTTGCTTCAAAAATGTTAGCTAGCGAATTATTTGGGAATTGTCGTTGTTAAAAACCTGAATTTCCACAAAAAATAATTCAGATATGAAAAAAATATTTACGCTACTACTGTTTAGCCTGTCTACCATCACTTTTGCGCAAACTTTCACTTTGAAAAGTAAAGCAATAGGCGGGCAAGCAACTAATAAAGAGGTGTTTAATGGCTTTGGTTGCACTGGCGACAATGTCTCCCCGCAACTTTCTTGGACAGATGCGCCAGCCAATACCAAAAGTTTTGCCGTTACTATTTACGATGAAGATGCACCTACTGGAAGTGGATTTTGGCACTGGCTCATTTTCGATATTCCTGCAAATGTTACAGAATTAAAATCAGGCGCAGGGAACTTATCCACTGGAATTGCCCCAAAAGGTGCGATACAAAGTCTTACCGATTTCGGACAAAAGGGCTATGGCGGGCCATGTCCACCAGTCGGTCATGGTTTTCATAAATATACCATTACGGTACACGCCTTGGATACCGATAACTTGGGGCCTGATAGTGACACCAATCCGGCTTTGGTAGGTTTTAATTTAACGGGACATACATTAGGGAAAGCCTCAATTGTAATGTATTACAAAAGGTAATACGTATACTATCCCAGACGAAAGCAGGGTTTAATAGGTAATGTTCAAAGGCGTTTGTAATTTCAGCGCCTCATTTTTTAGGCGCATTGACAAACTAATGAAAATTTTTAAAAGCGTTATGTTGGTATTTTTGGTGATTGTAGCGGTATTGGCTCTAGCTGTATATGCGGGTTTACATTTAGAGTCGGTGGGGAAAGAGCCAACAGGTGCTCGACTCGAAAGAATTGAAAAATCTCCAAACTATAAGCATGGAAGTTTTCAAAATTTAACAAATACGCCAGTACAATCGGAAGATGCAAGTTATTGGGTTATGGCTCGCAAATTCTTTTTTGATAAAGATCCTAATATTGAACCTGTTGAGCCACTACCTTCCATAAAGAGTGATTTGAAACAGGAGGTAGGCCCTTTACCTACCATCACCTATTTTGGGCATTCGTCTTATTTACTTCAAATTGACGGGAGAAATATTTTAATGGATCCCGTTTTTAGTGAGCGTACTTCACCTGTGCAGTTTTTTGGTACTAAAAATTTCAAAGGGACCAATGTTTATAGCTTAAAAGATCTGCCACGAATTGACTACGTGTTCTTGTCTCATGACCATTATGATCACATGGATTACGAAACGTTGAAACAGTTGGCAGGCACGGCTACTAAGTTTATAGTACCCTTAGGAGTAGGGGAACATTTGGAGTATTGGGGAGTGGCAAACGATCATATCACCGAATTAGATTGGTGGGAAAACACCGCTGCAATTCCAGGTATTCGTTTGACGGCAGCACCAGCGCGGCATTTTTCTGGCCGCGGTTTAAAACGTGGAAAATCCCTTTGGGCATCTTATATTTTGGAAACTGATTCTACTAGAATCTTTTTAGGGGGCGATTCGGGGTATGAAAAACATTTTAAAGAAATTGGACAAAAATTTGGCCCATTCGACCTTGCTATTTTGGAATGTGGACAGTATAACCGGTGGTGGCCGTTTATTCATATGATGCCCGAACAAACGGCACAGGCTTCCATTGATCTGGGTGCAAAAGTATTATGGCCCGTTCACTGGGGGAAATTTGCTTTGGCTTTACATCCATGGAACGAATCGATTCGGAGAATCACGGTGAAAGCTACTGAATTTAATATCCAGTTGACGACCCCAAAAATTGGTGAACAGATAATTATTGGTGAAAAATATCCTAATGAAAAATGGTGGTAAAACCCCAGTATAATCCTATGAATAAACCACTTGCAGTTATTTTTGATATGGACGGCGTTATTTGTGATACGAACCCCTATCATTCGAGAGCGTTTCGCAGCTTTTTTAATAAACGTAATTTAAATCCAACCGATGCAGAATTTGCCCAGCACATGTTTGGTAAAAGTAATGGTTATATCCTAAGTCACTTTTTTAACAGGCCCATTGAAGGAAAAGAGCTAAAAGTTTTGGAGGATGAAAAGGAGTTACTCTTCCGCCAGTCTTATGAGCCTCATATTGAAGCAATCACTGGGTTTGAAGCATTTTTTAACAATTTACTTGAAAATAGCGTGTTGTTGGGAGTAGCTACTTCGGCTCCGCGTGCTAATCTGGATTTGATCATGCGTAAAGTTTCCATCGCTGAAAAGTTGGGATCTATCTTAGCGAGTGAAAACGTAAGCAACCATAAGCCCGATCCTGAGGTATATCTAAAATCTGCCGCTAATTTGGGCGTTTCACCAGATCAGTGTGTGGTATTTGAAGATTCATTTTCAGGTATTTCAGCAGCTTTGAACGCAGGAATGAGGGTTGTAGGCGTGCTTAGCTCACACCAAAAGGAAGAACTGCCACTTTGCGACCGCTATATTGAAAACTATATTGGTTTGGACTATGAAGATATAAGGAGTTTATTTTAGGAACCTATTGTTTTTAATAGCCGGGGTTTATAGATCAACCTTGGGAATAGGTAGTAAGCCATCGGAAATGGATGGAAATATAATTTCTTGTATTTACTAAATAGCCAGCAGCTATTTAGGGTTCTAAATCGGAGGTAGCTTAACTCACTTTGTAAGCTAAAATGGGCGCATGGCTTTTACAAAACGTCCTTTAAAATAAGTCGAGAATAGATTGTCTTCCCTCACACCACGCGAGGAAGAGGCGTGTATGAACATGATTTCGCTGTTACTGCGCACTTCGGTTACGATCCCTGCGTGGGATACGTAGCCTTCTTTACCTGCTTCGGGTACGAAAAATAACCAATCACCGGTTTGGATATCGTTAATAGAGGTCACTTCTTTTCCATATTCCGACTGTTGCCACGAAATGCGTGGTACTTTCATTCCTATTTCTGAATAAACGGAGCATATTAGCCCCGAACAATCAATCCCTTTTTTATCATTTCCACCTGATCTATAGGGGGTGCCCAAATAATTTCTAGCCTGCTCAATTACATTATTGATTTCTATGGAATTGGGCTTTACAGGTTTAGAGTAGGTGGAGGTTGGTTTTTTTACGGGTGTCGCTTTACTGTGGGTCTTGGAATAGCTAGAGCCGGCCCGGTGGCTTCTGGCAGCAGAGGACGTAGCGGGAGCTTTTCGAAGTGTGTCACAAGAAGCCAAACTTAGAACAAGGGTTAGGAAAAAAAGAGTGTAATAGAGTTTTGATGAAAACATAAGGAATATTAGGAACTAACTAAGAGCCAAAAAATAGCATAAACAAACTATTGGTTAATTTTTAAACAGGCTCTTAATTCAATAAATGAATGCAAACTTTACAATTAACGGAATAAGATCCAAAAAAGTCAATTCATTTTGATGAAATATCAAAAAAACGCTTTGGGGGAAATATTTTTTTAAATATTGGACGAAAAGTTGCTCCGCTTATGGCTTAGTAACTAATTTTGTGTACAAGTATGTTTAAATTTTTTTGAATGAATCGATTAGTGCTTTCATTTAAACTAATTTTTTACACCCACTTGTACCGTTCAACTTTACCTATACGTGAAAATCAAAATTCACTTTTTATGAAAATTATTTGTGTTGGTCGTAACTATACCGAACATATTGCTGAGCTAAATAATGAAAATCCGGATGCTCCCGTTATTTTTTTGAAACCAGAGACCGCTCAAATAAGGAAAGGGGAACCATTTTTTTATCCTGATTTTTCAAAAGATGTTCATTATGAGGTTGAACTTGTGGTGAAGATCAATCGGGTTGGTAAAAATATAGAAGAGCGTTTTGCACATAAATATTACGATGAAATAGGCGTTGGAATTGATTTTACGGCTAGGGATTTGCAATCCAAATTGAAATCCAAAGGACTGCCTTGGGAGTTAGCAAAGGCTTTTAATGGATCCGCCCCAGTTTCTGATTTCGTTTCCATTTCGGAATTTGAGGACATCCAGAATTTGAATTTTGGATTGGCTGTGAATGGTGAAATGAAGCAACAAGGAAATTCATCGATGATGCTCTATCGAATTAATTACCTGATATCATTTGTTTCTCAATATTTTATGATCAAAAAAGGTGACCTCATTTTTACAGGAACTCCCAAAGGAGTAGGCCCAGTTCAGATTGGGGACACGCTAACTACCTATTTGGAAGGTAAAGAAATGATGAACCTATCCATCAAATAGACCTCATCACATTTGTTTAGTAGTGTTTTGGTCGCCAATTTACCTTCCTTAGGGATAGAATTTTGCCGGATGGTATCCAGATCACTGGTTACCATATCATTACGAAATCATTCGTGGTAAGGTCCAAATAATTAACTACTATTTAGCCTACGGGCAGTTCAAATTTTTTACATGATATTTTACACACGGATTCTTAAGCTTTCTCAGCTTTTTTTAGTCATATTTTCTTTCAGTTCGTTAGCCCAAAAATCTTCTTATCCCAAAGGATATTACCAGTTTCCGATTAGGCCAGGCTTAACCAATTCATTAGCGGGCGTTTTAGGTGATTTAAGGACTAACCATTTTCATGGAGGCGCAGATATCCGTACACAGCAACGGGAAGGCTTGTCGGTACATGCAGCAGCGAAAGGCTATGTTCCCAAGGTGGCCGTGCAGCGAGGGGGGTATGGAAATGTAATCTATTTACGTCATTCTAATGGGCAAACTACCGTATATGGCCATTTGCTGGAATTTAGTAAGGAACTAGCGGATTATGTGAAATCAAAACAGTACGAAAAGCAAACTTTTGAAATTGAATTATACCCTGACTCGAATCAATTTATATTCGAAAAAGGTTCTGTAATCGCCCTTTCAGGTAATACGGGTGGGTCGGCTGGGCCGCATTTACATTTTGAAATTAGAGATTCCCAAGACAATTATTTGAATCCTTTATTTTTCGGTTTTAAGGAAATCATTGATACCAAACCACCCAAATTTGTTTCTTTGGCTGTTCGTCCTTTGGATATCGACGGAAGGGTTAATCAGAAGTTTGAGCGACAGCAGTTCCGTCCTGTCAAATTAAAAGATGGGAGCTTCAGGCTGAATGAACGAATTTCAGCATCAGGTACAATTGGTATAGATCTGCAAGCTTTCGACGAAATGACGGGTACTGGTTTTCGGTATGGTTTACAGTGCATTGAGATAAAGTTGGACGGTCATGAAATTTTCTCCTACAACATGGAGATTTTTCCCAATAGTGCTACACGAGAATATAATAACTTGATAGACTACGCAACGGAGCAGGAAACAGGTCAGCGGTATTTGAAATGTTATATACCCGATGGGAACCAATTTCAATTATACAAGACTGATGCCTTTAAAGGGAAAATATTTATCGGTGATACCCTCAATCATCATGTAGAAATTAGTATTTCCGATTCCTACGAAAATGTAAGTAAGTTGACTTTTGACATACAAGGCGAGCAAGTATCGGAGCCTTTAAACGGTACATTGGCCACTAGCGTTGGAATGCTTGAGTCTGAAATGTATGACCATGTATTTAAGATTAAGGCGCAAGAGTATTCTTCTGTTAATCCGAAGGCTATATTTTTTACAGATGGAAAGAGCGTAGAGCTAGATCCCTATAAAGTATCTCATAACGCTTCTGAGTTTTTAATAGATCTGAGAAAATATTTACCTGATACCGTTCAAATTGGTAAGTCCAAATTAGTGACAGATTTAAAAACGGCGCTTTTACCTGGTTTACCACAAGTTTATAAGGAAAGTAATTGGTCTATTCAAACCGATTTTACTAGCCTTTTTGATACCTTATATGTTCAAGCAAAATGTAATCCAGCGTCTTTGGTAATCAATAATAAGGGAGTGGCTTTGAGAGATTATGTGACATTAACCTTCCATCCCGAGTTAGCGCCTGTTAACAAGGAAAGAACGAATGTCTATCGTTATGTGAATGGAGATTATCGCTTTGTGGGAGGTGTCTGGAACGGAAATAGTGTTGAGTTTAGAACCAGAGAATTAGGGGTTTTTGTAATCAAAACAGATACAATTGGGCCTAAAGTAAGATTGATAGAGCACAGTCCTAGCCAAATTCGGGGGTACATTTCGGACTCGGATTCTGGAATTGAAAGCTTTAATGCCTACATCAATGATAAATGGGTATTAATGAATTATGACTATAAGCGGAATTTGATTTGGTCGGATAAGCTAGATAATGAACCTTTTACAGGCGACCTTACTATAAAAGTTACTGATAGAGCAGGAAATAATACTATCTTGCACACCCAAATTGTACAGAAAACAAATACTACAAAAAAAACGAAACGATAAATATGGCACTTGAAATTGGGGACGTTGCTCCTAACTTTAAAAGCAAAGACCAAGATGGTAAAGACATAGAATTGTCGTCATTCATAGGAAAGAAAATAATATTATATTTTTATCCAAAAGACAATACACCTGGATGTACGGCTCAGGCCTGTAATTTGCGCGACAATTACGAGGTATTACAATCCAAGGGATATGTTGTTTTGGGGGTAAGTGTGGATGATGAGAAATCACACACCAAATTTATTCAAAAGTTTGATTTGCCTTTTCCGCTCGTTGCAGATACGGATCATGCTATTGTGGAGTCCTATGGTGTTTGGGTTGAAAAAAATATGTACGGAAGGAAATATATGGGAATTGCAAGAACTACTTTCGTAATTGATTCCAATGGCCTAATAGCAGAAATAATTACTAAGGTCAACACGAAGGAACATGCCAGTCAAATTTTAGAAGAAGATAAATAAATTGTCGTTTAGACATTTAATAATTGGTAAATATTTTGGAACTTGCTGAATGTTATCAATAAAATAAGAAAAGACCGTAGTTAATTCAATTTATATAGAAATGGAAATAGAAAAGTTAGAAAGCATTGCATCTCAGGTACGACGAGATATAGTACGAATGGTACATGGTTGTAAGTCTGGGCATCCTGGGGGTTCCTTAGGTTGTACGGATCTTTTGGTCGCTCTTTATTTTGAACAAATGAATTTGAAAGAAGAGAACGGTACACCTATATTTGATATGGATGGTACAGGAGAAGACTTGTTTTTTCTCTCCAATGGTCATATTTCTCCGGTTTGGTACAGCGTATTAGCTCACAGAGGTTATTTTCCGGTATCCGAGTTGGCCACTTTCCGTAAATTAAATTCACGTTTGCATTTATTTTCCGGTATCCGAGTTGGCCACTTTCCGTAAATTAAATTCACGTTTGCAAGGACACCCCACTACCCACGAACATCTTGAAGGAATTCGAATTGCTTCTGGATCGCTTGGACAGGGTATGTCGGTGGCCATTGGATCTGCCATCGCTAAGAAATTGAACGGAGATGATAACAAGGTATATGTATTGATGGGCGATGGAGAGCAACAAGAAGGTCAGGTTTGGGAAGCAGCCACATTTGCGCCGCATCACCAAATTGACAATTTGATGGCATTTATTGATTTGAACGGCCAGCAAATTGACGGACCTACTGTGAAAGTGATGGATAACCGTGATTTAGGTAAAAAATACGAAGCATTTGGCTGGGAAGTAATAAACATAGAAGCTGGTAATGATATGGCTTCTGTGGTGAAGGGTTTAACAGAAGCAAAATCACGGTTGGGGCATGGCAGACCAATTATGGTATTGTTACATACTGGCATGGGCTTCGGTGTTAGGGGATTATTAAAATGGGATTCCATTTTTGATAGCGTATCAGTTTTTTATATTTAAAATTGAAGATAAAAAATATACATATTAAGAATTTCAAATCAATCGTTGATGTCGAAATCAACGAGCCAAACCCCTTTTCGGTTTTTGTCGGAGCAAACGGTGTTGGCAAATCAAATATTTTTGAGGCGTTGGAGTTCAGTACTGTTAAGTTTTACGGATCTTCATTTTATAGGGCTTTTGGCTCTAAGGATGATATTCTGTCAAAAACGGATACTAATGATATTGTAGAAATTTATTTTTTATATGATGAATCAGAAGAATATAAATTCAAATTCGACTTTGGTTTTAAATCTGGATTTAGAGAAAGCGCTTCAGGGCAAGTAGAGGTTACGAATCAATTCAAGTTTTTAGAGACCTTTTCCAAGGTTTTTATTGGTAACAGAAAGGAAGTTAAAATTGCCTATAAGGATGATTTAAAACTGCTTCCTGATGGATCCAATCTTGAAAAAGTACTCAAGAGATTATTACGAGATGAGTTAATAGCGGATGAAATTTCAGAGTATTTAACGCTTTTAGTTCCGGGTTTTTCAAACGTAGAGGTTCAGTCGAGTGAATTAAGTGGTGTTGACACACTCTTGGTTTATGAGCAAGGAACAGATCGACCCTTTACTAAGAATTTAATATCCGATGGAACGTACAATATACTTTGTCTTTTAGCAGCTGTTTACCAATCAAACGAACCTCAGTTCCTATGTATTGAAGAGCCTGAAAATGGATTGACTCCCTATGTACTCGAAGTGTTAGTTGATTTGATTCGTACCAAATGTTCTGAAAAGGGACACTATGTTTGGTTGAATACACATTCTCCTACGCTGGTGCGGCTTTTAAATGAGCAGGAGTTGATTTTGGTAGAGAAAGTAGAGGGGAGTACTCGTTTGAAACAACTGAAAAGTGGTGATTTTTTTGGCCTTAATGCAGATGAAGCTTGGCTTACCAATGCACTGGGTGCAGGTTTGCCATGGTGAAAATTGGATTTATATGCGAAGGTAAAACAGAAAGGAAGTTGATTGAATCAGCGGTATTTCAAAATTATCTTTTAAGTATTGGTATCGAATGTGTAAAGCCTGTTATTGATGCAGATGGAAATGGTAATTTGTTACCCAATAATATCGAAAATCATGTTATAAGGTTAAAACATAAAGGCGCTGAAAGGATAGTAATATTAACTGATTTGGATGAGGATGTTTGTGTTACTAGGACTAAAAATAGAATTATTGCCAATGAAGATGATTTTATGATAGTCGTGGTAGCAGTTAAACAAATTGAATCATGGTTTTTAGCAGACTCCAAAACGATGAGTTTACTACTAAAACGTGATTTTGAATACGATTTTCCAGAAACAGTTCACAGTCCTTTCGATACAATAAAACAAATATTCCTTGACAAACTTAATCGGGGTGCAGGAAATAAAATATTATTGGCAAGCAAGATGATTTCAAATGGCTTCTCAGTCGAAAGGGCAGCTATTCATTCAAATTGCCCCAGTGCAGTTTATTTCTTGAAAAAGTTAAAACAAATAGCGACAAGTTAATTTAGAAATTATAATGATATGAAAAAATACACTTTCACAGAGAAAAAAGATACCCGTTCAGGTTTTGGTGCTGGAATGCAGGAGCTTGGACAAACTAACCCTAATGTTGTGGCACTTTGTGCAGACTTAGTGGCTTCACTTAAATTGGATCCTTTTATTAAAGAAAATCCGGATCGCTTTATCCAATGTGGTATCTCGGAGGCAAATATGATTGGGATTTCAGCTGGTTTGACAATTGGTGGAAAAATTCCTTTCGCAACTACATTTGCCAATTTTGCAACTGGTCGTGTTTATGATCAAATTCGTCAGAGTGTTGCTTATTCAGGGAAAAATGTTAAAATATGTGCGTCTCACGCAGGTCTTACTTTGGGTGAAGATGGTGCAACACACCAAATTTTGGAAGATATTGGAATGATGAAAATGCTTCCGGGCATGACAGTTATCAATCCTTGTGATTATAACCAAACCAAAGCCGCAACCATTGCCATTGCTGACTACGAAGGTCCGGTTTATTTGCGTTTTGGTCGTCCCGTAATTCCGGTATTTACGGATGCCGATCAAAAATTCGAAATAGGTAAGGCATGGATGGTAAATGAAGGAACAGACGTTACTATCGTAGCGACTGGACATATGGTCTGGGAAGCGATTCAGGCGGGTGAAAAATTAGCAGAAGAAGGTATTAGTGCGGAGATCATCAACATCCACACAATCAAGCCTTTTGATGAAGAAGCTATTTTAAAATCAATTGCCAAAACGAGATGTGTAGTTTCAGCGGAAGAGCACAACCGAATTGGTGGCTTGGGGGATAGTGTAGCCCAAGTAATCGTTAAACATGACTTAGTTCCCCAGGAATATATCGCTGTGGATGATAGCTTCGGTGAAAGTGGTACTCCTGAGCAATTGCTAGAAAAATATGGTTTGTCGGCCAACGCAATTATTGCAGCCGTTAAAAAAGTAATAGCACGGAAATAATTTCCGATTCTACCTATATTAAAGTCTTGTTTATTGGCAATCTGTTTGTCGATAGCAAGACTTTATGTTTATTTGCCTAGTTATTTGAATAAGAATATAGTCCTACCACTGAAAACTGGATAGGATTTAAAGACAAGGATTTGTTTATTCGGAGTAAAATTACGTTCATGTCCGACGAAGAATTATTAAAACTTTTTGAAGATCCTGATACTCGCCGAAATGCCTTTAACCTCCTGGTACAGAAATACCAGCAAAAGGTATACTGGCTGGTGAGGAAAATGGTAGTGGACCATGACGATGCGAATGACATCACTCAAGATGTGTTTATAAAAACGTGGAACGCATTGGGGAATTTTCGGGGGGACTCTAAACTATATACATGGCTGTATCGGGTTGCAAGTAATGAGGCAATTAATTTTTTGAATAAGAAGAAACGTCGATTTTTTGTTCCTCTCCACGATGTAGAAAATGAATTGAGTGAAAAGTTGGAATCAGATCCAGAGCTGAGTGGCGATGCAATCCAATTAAAATTGCAAAAGGCACTTTTAAAATTACCCGAGAAACAACGACTGGTTTTTAATTTGAAATATTTTGAGGAATTACCGTACGATGAAATATCGGAAATTACCGGTACTTCAGTGGGTGCTCTTAAAGCAAGCTACCATTGGGCTACCAAAAAAATAGAGGATTATTTAAACGATACAGATTAAACCCTGACAATCAAATACTGTCAAACCCCCTGAGTACACAAACAATTATCTGGAAAACATGGACAAGAAACGTTTACGGCTGGATGAAATTGAGAAAAAGAACCCATTCTCAGTGCCCGAAGGTTATTTTGAGAATTTGCCTCAATTAATTCAAGCCAAAATACCGCCCGTGACAGAAAAGGAGCCAATTATAGTTAAAAGTTGGAACTGGCAATTAACATTCTCTTCGATAGCAGCCATGCTGGTGATTGCTGTTTTATTTTGGGTTACTTTGCCTAAAATGCAGGGGAACTTAGGAAATGAGCCTTTAAGTGGAATAAGTGACAACTCTATTATTGAATATTTAGAGGAACAAAATATTAGCTATTACGATTTAAGCAAAATAATTGATGATAATAACTGCGAGATAGTGGTTGCTCTTGATGGTTCTAAAATTGTAGGTTCTGGATTTGCTTCTATAAATGTGGCAAGGCATTATTTAAATCATGAGAATTACGCCAATTTACGATTCATGTTTACAGATCCTGAATACAG
>CAXBLH010000049.1:0-19158 GCA_963976315.1 uncultured Dyadobacter sp. | reverse complement strand
TATCAACGGGATATATATCGGCGACTTCGGGAAGTTGGCTAAAGATAGCCGCAATTTCTTTGGCACGCTGATGATCCTGCTTCAACCGCTCCACATGATGATCCAGTGCATAGTTCCCTGCCGCTGCCAAAAATCCGGCCTGTCGCCAGCCACCACCCATCACTTTACGAAACCTGCGGGCCTTATTGATGGTCTCCTTTGTTCCCAATAATAGAGACCCCACGGGACACCCTAAGCCTTTTGATAAGCAAATACTAATACTATCAAATACCTGCCCATACTGCACCGGTGTTTCATTGGTTTCTACTAAAGCATTAAACAACCTGGCTCCATCTAAATGCAAAGGGATATTATTATCGGTACAAACTTGTTTGATTTTAATAATTTCCTCAAAATCATAGAAACAACCGCCTCCTTTATTCATAGTATTCTCCAAGCATACAAGTCGAGTGAGGGTGGAATGAATATCATCCGTTGGGCTTATTTGTTCCGCCACCTGCTCCGCCGTAATCCTTCCTCTATCGCCCTCTATTAGCTTTACCGAGGATAATGAATTGAGCATAATACCGCCTCCTTCGTACAAATATATATGAGCGTTTTTATCACAAATCACATCACTTCCCGGCTGAGAATGCACCCGAATCGCCAGTTGGTTGGTTAAAGTGCCAGAAGCACAAAACAGTGCCGCTTCCATCCCAAATAAAAGGGCCGCTTTCTCTTGAAGGGCATTTACACTAGGGTCATCACCAAAAACATCGTCTCCTAGTGGAGCGGCCCACATGGCTTCTTGCATTAGGGATGTTGGTTTGGTTACGGTATCGCTTCGTAGGTCAATTATCATAATTTGCTTAAATTTTTAAAGGCTAGCAAAGTTATACTTTATCGTAAAATTAAACTTTCAAAAATCCGTCATTCGAATAAACCAACAAGTAGGCTAAGTGACAAACTAGAACAAAAACAATAAAAAATAGAATGAAATAATTGTGTATACGAACACACTTGACGATATTGCATTCGTTAAAATTATTTTTTATACTTAACCCTATCACGACTGTTTTTTTAAGTGGGCTTTTTATAAAAACAAAAAATTAGTTATCGGCTCTAAAATTGTGGTCACGTAGCATTTGACGGGCGAAAGCAAATAGCAATACTAAAAAAGTCGTGATAAAGTCAACTGATTATAGATATTAATTTACATTTCAGTAATGAAATCATGTCCAACTTTGAAACCATAGAGGAACCAAAACTGCTTCAACGCCTAGCAAAAGGAGATGAGACAGCATTTCGATCAATTTATGATCGCTATTGGAACATGGTATATACAACTTCCTTGAAATTTCTATATTCAAATACCACCGCAGAGGACATTGTTCAAGACATTTTTTCAAAAGTTTGGATCCACCGTAAAGACCTGGAAAATGTCCAAAACTTAGAAGCCTACTTAAAGGTAATTACCAAAAATCATTTGTATTCTGAATTTAGAAAATGGGCTGTAGAAGAACGCAGACGAGATTTATTTTTGAACCAAAGTAATTTTACCACCAGCGATGCGGATTACTTGATCCTTAATCAAGAATATGCCGAAATGCTACATGACGCGGTCGCAGAACTACCGGATCGCCAACGGGAAATATTTCTTCTCTCACGAACGGAAGGATTTTCCCATGAAAAAATTGCCGAGATGCTAAACCTCTCGCAAGGTACTGTAAAGAACCACATGGTACGTGCTCTTCATAACATCAAACAGAAGCTCTCCCCTATCCTTAAGGCTACTATCAGCCTGCTCCTCATTTTTGGTTAATAGACTATATCCCAACTGGGGATGTAGGTAGACTTTTGATATCAAAAAATCGAATCCATCAATTAGCTTGAAAATCCATTCAAAGAAGAATTTGTCAGCCGACCAGTCGATTTGCAATACTAAAAACTCGTGATAAGGTGTACAATTTCAAAAAAGATAAAAAAAAATTAAACTTTTTTCTTTAGACCACTGTCCCTAGAGATTCATTTTTGCGTCTTGTTAGTACAACTTGGAATACTTCTTGTTTTTCAAGTGATATTACAATATTTCAGCCAAGAGATTTTGACAACAATATGAAAGCAAGACTTAAGCATTTACTGGATAAATATTTGCAAAAAACCGCTACTGTCGAAGATACAGCAGCACTTCAAAAGCTTTTGGTAGATCCAAACCTGGAACATGAAATAAAACAATACATCGGCGAACAGCTAGATGACTCCGAACTGGATGGTACTCACCGGTCCAAAATTGGCGATAGCATTTATGAAAGAATAATTACCTACAATAAAATAACAAGGCCTAAACAAATAACAGTTATTCAAATGCTTCGGTATGCGAGTGCTGCTGCTATAGTAATTATGGCAATAGGATTCTATTGGTTTTCTACAGAAATAATGAAAACCACCCAAATTGCCCAAATGCAGGAAAATTCAGCACCTTACCAGTACACTGAAAATGTACCTGAGAATAAATATATAGTATTGGATGACGGCAGTACCGTAATTCTGAATAAGGGTAGCCAATTAATAATCAAAAGAAAGAATGGCCAGTTTAACCGTGAGGTAGAACTCAATGGCGAAGCCTTTTTTGACATAAAACGAGACCCAAAGCATCCTTTTATCGTTTATACGGGTAAAGTAAAAACAAGAGTGTTGGGTACCTCATTCAACATAAAGTCAAATGCCGACCATGTGGTCGTATCCGTAACGCGTGGCTTAGTAGAGGTAGGCGATGATCAAAAAGTATTTGGAAAAATAAAACCAAAAGAACAAATCACCGTAAGCACGCTTTCCGAAAATTTGGAACATAAAATCTCCAAAGTAGAAGAAGACATCACTTGGTACCAACAAAAACTTGTTTTTAAAGGCAGGTCATTGGAAGAAGCATTCGCAGAAATTGGCCATAAATTCAACAGAAAAATTGTCATAGAAAACCCGAAATTAAAACGCTGTCGCGTAAGTGCCCAATTCATGGACAATGAAAGTCTGGAAGATATCCTTTCGATTCTCTGTAGTATGCGAGAAGCGAACTATACGATCGAACCACAGACGATCCATATTTCAGGAGGTATACCGTGTAATTAATTGATCACCACAAAACAACCATCATTTGCCTATGAAGTAAAGCAGGTCAAAAAAAGCAATCCGGTGGGGGCCGGATCGCCATATTCAGAGCAGTAATAAAACTACTAATTAAACAATCAAAATTATGAAATTAAACATTACAGAACCAATGTATTCGCGCTGGGCGTGTTCCAATGTGAGAATACATCTATTATTAAAGCGAACCATGCGTATATCAATGATGTATTTTGCGTTCATCCTATGTACTACGCAGTTACTTTTTGCCAATTCGAGTCTTTCACAGGAACTCTCTCAGCAAAACATCACCATAGGATTTGAGAAAGAAAGCTTGGAAAACATATTACGAAGAATTGAAGAAAAATCATCCTTCTCTTTTGTAATACCGCTTGATGAGGTTGAAACGTATAAAGCGATAAGTTTACCTGTTAAAAAGCGAAGCGTTCAGGAAGTCCTGGAACTGGCTTTAAAAGACACGGAGCTTTCATTTCGTCAAATCAATAAAAAAACGGTTTTAATATACGTTCACCAAAAAACGAATTCTAAACAAAGCACCATTAATTTGCCAAATCATGAAACGCCCAAATTAGCACTAGAAATCAAAGGGAGAGTTTCAGATGAATCTGGTGAAGGATTGCCAGGAGTTAATGTAGTATTAAAAGGTACTAGCACGGGAACTGTAACGGATGTAAATGGCAAATACCTTATTGAAGTTCCAGATCAAAATGCCGTGCTCATATTCTCCTATGTAGGTTATCTTACCAAAGAAATGGCCGTTGGCAACCAAAATAATATAGACATTACCTTAGATCCCGACGAAAAGTCGCTGGAAGAAGTAGTGGTTGTAGGTTATGGTACTGCCAAAAAAAGTGACATTACCGGTGCAGTATCGCAGGCCAATATTCAAGCATTCAAAGAGTCACCAAATGTTAGTATTCTGCAATCGCTGCAAGGATCGGTTCCTGGATTGAATGTTGGAGCCGTAACACAAGCAGGCCAAGACCCGGATATTTCGATCCGAGGTAGAACTTCTATTTCTGGAGGCAATTCTCCTTTAATTGTACTTGATGGTATCATTTATCGAGGTAGTTTGGTGGATATTAACCCCAATGACGTAGCCTCCATTGACATACTTAAAGACGCAAGTGCGGCGGCGGTTTATGGATCTCAGGCATCGAATGGTGTTATTCTTATTACCTCCAAAACAGGTAAAAATGCCAAAAAACCAACCATCGAATATAGCACTTCATTCTCCTTGCAAAACATCTCGAATAAGGATATGTTGCCAGAAGATGGGGCAGGGTTTCTTCGAAAAAAAGGAGATCGTTATTTGGCACAAAGCCGTACAGGTCCGGGTTTACTAACCATTAGCCCCGACTGGGATCCCACCAAATTCGTAAGTGCTCAAGTACTTCAGGGAATGCAAAATGGCATAGAGACCAATTGGTGGGAACAGTTAACGAACAAAAACCCATTTATAAAAAGTCACGATTTGAGTATCAGTGGTCGCAGTGAATTGAGTTCTTACTTTTTCTCACTAGGCTATACCAATCAACAAAATATAGTAAAAAACGATGACTATAAACGTTACAATTTCCGGATAAACCTGGACACCAAAGTAACGGATTGGATGAAAGTTGGGGTTCAGTCATTTTTGGGATTAAGCGACTATTCCGGAGCAGCTCCAAGCTTAAACAATGTTATGTTTTTACAACCACAGCTTTCACCAACGGATGCAAATGGGGACTATATACCCTTACCTGATGGAGCAATACTTAATCCATTTTTACAAATCCAACAGGATAATCTAGACAAAAGGACTAATTTGTTCGGTCTTTTCTACGCCGATATTCATGTACCATTTATTAAAGGTTTGAGTTATCGTTTGAATTTTTCCCAAAATTTGATAGGCGACAAAGATTACAATTTCAATTCCAATGCTGAAAACTTTAATGGAGCTGCCAATAAAAATAACGGTTCTCAATATCTTTTAACCGTTGATAATATTTTAAGTTATCAAAACAATTTTGGTAAACATGCTATTAATGGAACCTTGCTCTATGGAACGGAGCAGCGCCAGTATGAATATACATCATCCACATCCAAGTTTTTTACAAATGATATCTTGGGTTATAACAAGTTGGATGCTGGACAATCGGATCTTCAAACGGCCTCCTCTAGCGCTTGGAAAGAAGCCAGCCTTTATATGATGGCCCGAGCTATTTATAGCTTTAACGACAAATACATTTTCACTGGAACAGTACGTCGCGACGGATTCTCTGGATTTGGACAAGCCAATAAATTTGGGATATTCCCATCGGCAGCTTTGGCTTGGAGAATGAGTGAAGAAAATTTCATTAAAGACAACCTTAGATTCATTGATGATTTGAAAATAAGAGCCTCCTATGGTATCAACGGGAACAGAACCGTAGGTCGGTATCAAACGCTAGCTAAAATCGCATCTTCGGTTTCAAGTGGCTACGCTTACGGCGATGGGACTCCAGAACAAGGGCAGTATATGAACTCACTTGCGAATGGCGATTTGAAATGGGAATCCACAAAATCACTCAATTTTGGTGCTGACTTTGGCCTCTTCAAAAATAGAATTACCGGTAGTTTGAATACCTATATTTCTAACACTTATAACCTCTTGTTTAATGTTGATTTACCAGTACTGAATGGGTTCAGCTCTACTCCTGCCAACATTGGTAAGCTTAGAAACACTGGCCAGGAATTAACAGTTAACGGGACTGCCATCCGCAAAAAGGACTTCGAATGGAATGTCTCGTTCAATTTCTCGAGAAACCGGAATAAAGTAGTGAGTATCCTAGGTATTGATGCCAATAATGATGGAAAAGAAGATGATTTGGTATCGTCTAAGATTTTTATCAACAAGCCTTATGGTGTTGCTTATGATTTCAACAACATAGGTATGTGGCAAGTTGCCGATTCCGAAGCAGGAACCATACCAAGCGGTTTTACTTATGGTACCTATAAGGTGGAGGACATTAATCAGGATGGCATTTATACGGCCGCTGCTGACCGAAAAATACTCGGTTATAATGACCCTTCTTACCGTTTTAGTATCATGAACTCCTTGAAGTACAAAGCATGGGAATTTAGCTTTTTCATAAATGCTATTCAGGGTGGCAAGAGCTATTATTATGGCCAACCCGGTACTAGCCTACCCAACCCTGATAATATAAGTAATGGTAATATCTTCAATTTTGACTATTGGACACCAGAAAACCCTAATGCTAGGTATCGCCAAATTGGATTTTATACAGTAGCTCTTGGAGAGCAGTACTCTCCTTATGTTCAAAGGTCTTTTGTGAGGTTACAAAACGTAACGCTATCGTATAGTATTCCGAAGCACATACTTGCAAAAATTAAACTTAATAGAGCCAAGCTATTTGTAAACGGTAAAAACCTAGTAACACTGAGTGATTGGGACGGATGGGACCCAGAAACTGGTACTGGTCTAGACAGAGGTGCGTATCCCCTTTTACGCAATTACACAGTAGGTCTTAACATCGAATTTTAATCTGACTGATGATGAAAAAATTATTTAAATATATCGCAATAATAGTACTAGGAACATTTGTCTCCTGTAACGAAACCGAGTTTCTTAAAGAAGAACCACTTGATTTTTATACACCCGACAATTCACTGGAAACTAGCTCTCAATTCCAAGCTGGAATCAATTACCTACATAACCGTGTCAGAAATATCGCTTATGGTGGCATCAATTTGGATGCATTCTTTTCATTAAGGTATGCTACCGACTTTTGCGTAAACGCCACGGATTATATTCCTCCGGTAAAGTTGAATGACTATAAAAATACCATGGTGCCAACTTTCGCAGTACCTCGTATTATATGGGAAAGTGTTTACCAAATAATTTCCAATGCCAATGTAATCATTGATAGATCCGAAATATCTGGAAAATTATCCGAGGCCGATAAGAAAAAATTCAGAGCAGAAGCCTTGTTTTTCCGTGCTTGGGGTTACAATATGCTTGCCAACCTTTATGGTGGTGTACCTCTGATTTTAGAAGAAATAAAGGTACCCCGTCGTGATTACGTAAGAGCCACCAGAGAACAAGTATATGCCCAATGTAAAGCCGATTTAACAGAAGCCATTGCCAGTCTTCAAAATGTGGACCAAACAAAAGAAGGTGCCGTAAACAAACAAGCAGCGCAACATGTGCTTTCCGAAGTATTGATCTCCCTTAAATCATATGACGAAGCGGTACAAATGGCGACTCAAGTCATTAATTATGCAGGCGTAGGACTGATGAAAGAACGCTTTGGATCTCATGCCAATGAGCCTGGGGACGTTTATCGTGATTTGTTCGAACTAGGAAACCAGAACAGGTCAAGTGGGAACAGAGAAGGATTATATGTAATCCAGAGTAAATATTTGGATCCATCGGCATTACGGGATTTTCAACAGTGGGCTATTGCTCCAAGTATGAAAAGTTTGACTATTAAATCATCCGTTGATGGTAAGAGTGTGCCGGCGATACTAGAGTTAAACGACAAATGGTCGGGCCGTGGTGTAGGCTGGATGAGACCTACTACGTTTTTCTTCTATACGCTTTGGTCGGGTGGAAAAAATGATATTCGTAACTCAGAACATAATATTATTCATGATTTCCAAATAGATGGTGTCCCACAATCTTCTCCTGATTATGGAAAATGGTATGTGAAGGATGGCTACAAAGCTAAGGTTACAGCATTTGGTGACACCATTAGAAGTTGGTTCCCAATCATTCAGAAAAACTCTATTTCAGCTGGCGATTACCCCGACGCCTACCTACAAAAAGATGCTTCGGGAAATGTACGCAAATCGCCTCTTGGTGGCAATTTATTACAGAATGCAAGTCAAAATGTTTTTCATGATTTCTACCTAATTCGATTAGCAGAAACTTACCTTTTACGTGCAGAAGCTAATATTTTAAAGGGCGACAAGGCGAGTGCAGCTATTGATATCAATATTATTAGGGAACGCGCAAATACTTTCCCGATTACTGCCTCAGAGCTAGATATCGATTTCCTATTGGATGAAAGACTACGGGAACTCTATTCCGAAGAATTTAGAATGGTAACCCTAACACGTATGGGCAAGCTTTATGACCGGAACAAGAAATACAATGAGAAGTCTGGGATTTCAATTGAGCAATACCACAATTTGTGGCCGATCCCATTCACTGAGATCAACCGAAATGTATTTGCCGAATTAACTCAAAATCCTGGCTATACTAACTAGGAAAGCCTTTCAAATAGCCCGGCCCGTATAGGTCTGGGCTATTTTTTTAGCTAACAATTTTCCTGAACTCCCAAAAAATGGTATTACATTCCATTCTTATATATCACTCTCTAATTACTTTTCAACAATTTCCCCGAAAATGAATAAACTAGTATACCTTATTACTCTTACCTGTTTAGGCGCTCTATTTCATAAAAGCATAGCCCAAAAGATTCTTATTCCAAGCCAAGACGATAAACTTTGGTTTGACAAGCCCGCCGAAATTTGGACAGAAGCACTACCACTTGGCAATGGTTATATGGGCGCTATGGTATTTGGAGGAATTGAAAAAGAGCACCTTCAACTCAACGAATCCACTTTATATTCTGGCGATCCGAAGGGTACTTTTAAAAATATCGATATCCGAAAATACTTTCCAGAAATAGATTCTTTAATGAAAGCAGGAAAGTATGCAGAAGCACAAAACGCAATTCATGAAGAATGGCTCGGACGTAACCACCAAAGCTACCAACCAATGGGTGATTTGTGGATCGAATTACAAACAAAAGGTACCGTTTCTAATTACAAACGAGTTTTAAACCTTGCGAACGCTACGGCAAAAATCAGCTATGAAGCCAATGGAACTTCCTTTACGAGAGAATATTTTGCAAGCTATCCGGATCATGCCATTGTCATAAGACTCACGGCAAAAGGCAAGGATAAGTTGAACGGCAAAATATCATTTTCCACTCCTCATGAGCCTACTGCGGAATACAAAATTGCGAACCAGCAGCTTATCATGACGGGTAAGGCTCCAGGGTTTGTAGTACGCAGGACTTTAAAACAAATAGAGGAGGAAGGAGACCAATACAAATACCCTGAAATTTTTGATAAAGAGGGCAAGCGTTTACCGCATGCTAAGCAAGTGTTGTATGGAGACGAGATCAACAATCTAGGTATGGCATTTGATACTCGCTTAAAAGTTATCAAAACGGATGGAAAGGTCAATTATAGTAAAGACCAAATTGAATTGGTAAATGTAAGTGAAATTAGCTTCGTCGTGTCGGCTGCCACCAGTTATAATGGTTTTGATAAAAGCCCAGCAACCGACGGTAAAGATGCTTCCAAACTCGCCGCTACCTATATTTCCAATGCGGCCAAGAAAACCTATGATGCTTTAAAATCCACCCATGTTCATGATTACCAAAACTTATTTAACCGTGTAAAAATTGACTTGTCACCCATGACGGAGCAGTCAAGTTTGCCTACGGATCAGCGGGTTTTACACTTCAGTAATCAAAAAGACTTATCCTTACCCAACTTGTATTTCCAGTTTGGCAGGTATCTAACAATAGCTGGCTCACGAGAAGGGGGGCAGCCTCTGAACTTGCAAGGAATCTGGAATGATTTGGTGATTCCACCATGGAACGGTGCTTACACCACCAACATTAATGCGGAAATGAATTATTGGCCTTCTGAATTAACAAATCTTTCGGAATGTCAGGCTCCTTTTTTCCAGGCAATTAAAGAGCTTGCAATCAATGGCCAAGAAACGGCTCGTAATATGTATGGTAACGACGGATGGGTAGTTCACCATAACATGGATATTTGGCGACATACCGAGCCGATTGACTTCTGTAATTGTAGTTTTTGGCCTATGGGAGCTGGTTGGTTTGTGAGTCACTTTTGGGAACATTATTTGTATTCAGGTGACAAGAAATTCTTAAAAGAGGAAACCCTACCATTGCTTAAAGGTGCCGTTCTGTTTTACAAAGACTGGCTCGTTCCCAATAAAGAGGGCTACTTGGTAACACCAATGGGTCATTCTCCTGAACACCAATTTCGATATGGTAACAATCAAACTTCCACATTAAGCCCAGGCCCCACCATGGACATGGCCATTATACGTGAATCATTTGAACGCTTTTTAGAAGCCAACAAAGTGTTAGGAATAAAGGAGGAACTAAATGATGAAATTGCTACCAAGCTTCAAAAACTTTTACCTTATCAAATAGGAAAATATGGGCAACTACAAGAATGGTCGGAGGACTTCGAAGATGGGGATAAAGAACACAGGCATATATCCCATTTGTACCCGTTCTATCCAGGAAACCAGATAAATGACCGTACAACACCGGAACTGAACGCAGGGGTAGCAAGAGTCATGGAACGCCGAGGCGACCAGGCAACAGGATGGTCGATGGGCTGGAAGATCAACGTACAAGCTCGTTTGCAAAACGGAGACAAGTCGTATACTTTACTTTCCAATTTGCTCACATTAATCAAGGATAACGACCGTAAAAATTTTCACGGAAAAACATATCCTAATTTATTTGATGCAGCACCCCCATTCCAAATTGACGGCAACCTAGGTGCCACAGCAGGCATTGCGGAAATGCTGGTGCAGAGCCATGCCGGCGAAATCCACCTACTACCTGCCCTACCAGCGGCTTGGAAGGCCGGTAAAGTTACGGGCCTTAAAACTCGTGGCGGATTCCTACTGGACATGGAATGGGAGAATGGCCAAATCAAAACTGCCGTGATAACTTCGACTTTGGGCGGTACATGTTTGATTAGAACCAATGAAAAAACTACTAGCTCCGACGGGGAATCCGTAGCCGACCCATCAGTCAATACCAATCCATTGTTTCAATTTATCCAATTAGAAAAGCCATTAATCAAAGATAAAACAGCACTCTTAGAACTCATACCACCGACCACCTACTTACAGCAGATCAATACTCAAAAAGGAGGTATCTATCGAATCTCGAAAAAATAAATAAGGCAAATTCTTTGTCGTTTACACCTAGGAGGATATTCGTATAGCCGCTAAGCGATTATTACGAATCCTCCTTTTTTTGGATCCCTTCCAATGGCTAAAGAAGAATTTAACCTTTATTTTAGAAATAGTTTTAGTACAAAAGAATCTGTTTTATACAACTAACTTTTATTCACTTTTAAATAAAGTTCTACTTACATGCTACTTTATTAATTATATTCTACCCCATCAGTTGGGCTATTTAGCTAGTATTACCTTCGAATAATTATAAAATTATTCGAATTAGCAAGGAGAAAATCAATTATTCAATAAACCATTTACACCGTTTTACGATAGCCTACCAAATATTTCACTAACTTTTATAAGTTCATACTACAAATTAATTGCTATATTGCTCTTTAAGAGCCAATATAAAATTGCTTCAAGTTACTAAGAGTGATTTTTACTATAATTGTGCGATAAGGACTTGATATTGAAGTAAAATATAATGAAAAACAGTGTATTAAAACTGATTTTATTAGCGTACTTATTGATTTGTAATTTTTTGATTTGGGGCCAACCCAAACAGTACCAATTCAGACGTATTGGCACAGAATCGGGACTTTCAAACAGTAATGTTAGTTGTATCCTTCAGGATAGTCGGGGTTTTATTTGGTTTGGGACCTTTAACGGTTTAAACAAATACGACGGTAAACGTATAACGCAATACAACGTTTCCGTAACGAATAAATCCAGCTTATCCAATAAAGACATTCTTGATTTAACGGAAGATAGTAATGGCAATTTGTGGATAGCAACAGCAGGTGGAGGTCTGAATAAATACCATCGTAATTCTGACGATTTCACCTCATTTACACGTAACGTTAAGCAAAATTTTACATTACCGGGCAATAATATCAATTGCCTTCAGATAGCTAATAAGCAAAAGCTATGGCTCGGCACCGAAAATGGCTTAGGTCTGATGGATTTACAAACCGAGAAATTCGAACAGTTACCAGACACATTGCTAAAGTACGGGCTTCACAATAAAATAATTACTGCTATTTTCCTGGATTCTAAAGGGAATTTATTATTTGGTACCGAAGGAAGTGGCCTATTTAGCTACAACCCCAAAACCAAGAATTTGCAGGTATTTAAGGTAAGCACAACAGACAAAAACTCCATTTCTAGCAATAATATTAAAGCCATTGCAGAAGATAAAGACCATAATTATTGGATAGGCACCATCAGTACTGGCCTTAATAAATACAATACCCAGTCAGGAAGATGGACTAATTTCAAAGAGATCACTTTTACAAATGCAATATTCGATTTAGAATGGGAAAATGATAACAACCTATGGATAGGAGTGGAAAATGGAGGAATTATAAATCTTAATATTAAAACCTTAGCTTACCAAAGATTTATACCTGATGAAATTGACCACAATTCACTTTCTAATATTTCCATTAATTGTATTTATAAAGATTTCCAAAACAATTTGTGGGTTGGAACATTTGCTGGAGGTGTTAACTTTTATAATAAGCAAATTACCAACATCAACCATTTTTCTAAGAATGCTACAGCAAACTCTATCTCGAGCAACATCATTCAGTGCTTCCACCAAGACAAGGATAGTACAATATGGATTGGAACTGAAGGCGAAGGATTAAATAGTTTTGACCCCAAAACAGGTAAGTTTAAGCACTTCCAAGACAAAACCGGAAAAACTGTCAAAAGCCAGTTCATTTTAAGCATCACGGAAGATAACTATGATCAACTATGGATGGCTACTTGGGGAGACGGAGTCACCATATTTGATAAAAAAAAGGAACAGTTTAGACAACTCACCAATAATCCAAAAGACACTAATACCATTAGCAGTAATTTCGTTTACTCCACTTCAATAGATAGCCACGGTGATATATGGATTGCTTCTTGGGGAGGAGGTTTGGATCAGTATAACCCAAAAACCGGAATTATTAAACATATCCCTTTAATTTCAAGTAACAATGCTTCTACGTTTAGCAACAAACCCACCTTCGTAACAGTCGCCAGCGACGATAATGTTTGGGTGGCTACTTACGACAAAGGTGCCTATATGCTCAATGCCCGAACAGGCAAAATCACCAACTTTAATAACAGCCAATCTAATAATAGAATACTTTCCAATAATGTGAGTCATATACATGAAGACCCCACGGGTGAAATATGGATAAGCACTTCCATGGGAACATGCTCTTATAGCCCAGCCACGCAAACTATTAGTAATTACCCGAAACTTAACTCCATAAAGGAACCCTCCATCCTGGCCGTTACTAGTGACGATCAAGGGAATATTTGGCTTACTAAATCACATAAAATTGTGACCTTTAATAAATTGAAAAACGAAAGAAAAGTCTTCAATTTTAAAAGTAATCAGCTTCAAAACGAATTCAGAGAAAAGGCCCTATTTCTTTCAAACGATAATCAGCTCTATTTAGGAGGCAATAATGGGTTTCATATTTATGATATTAATCAGAAATCAGTAATTCCTAATAATGAGCATATTCCATTACATATCACTAAATTTCTACTTTTCAACTCTGAAGTATCTATTTCCACCCCTAAAAACCCCACTCCTTTACCCGCAAATATAAATTCAGTATGCCTATTTCTTGGAAGGTTTTGATACCAATTGGAATATTACCAATGGGGATAATCTGGCAACTTATACCAACCTTAACCCCGGAACATACCAGTTTAAAGTAATGGCAAGAAGCTTAAATGGTACATGGTCTAAAGTTAAAAGCATAAGTTTAATTATAGTACCGCCATTTTGGATGACAATTTGGTTCAAAAGTCTACTAGTGTTAATTGCTGGCTCTTTAATCTACTTTATATATTGGTATAGAACCAAAAAAATAATTAGTCAGAAACGCCATTTAGAAAACCTGGTTCGCGAACGGACATTGGGGTTGGAAAATATGCGTTTAGAAGAACAAAAATTACGTCAAGAAGCTGAAAATGCGAATAAAGCAAAAGACATATTTCTCGCATCGATGAGTCATGAAATACGTACACCCATCAGTGGAGTTATTGGAATGACTACCCTGCTACGAGATACGCCACTTACCACCAAACAAAAGGAATTTACCGACGTAATTAATAAATGCAGTGAATCACTATTAATTATAATTAACGATATACTCGATTTCTCAAAGATAGAATCGGGCAAGGTTGAAATTGAAAAATACGATTTCGATATCCGCACGGTGATAGAAGATGTCTTGGATATTTTTGCAAATCAGGCCTATGAAAGAAATGTACAATTATATTTCTTTTTTGATAAAGATTTGCCTTACAGGATTAAGGGAGATGGGCAAAGGTTAAAGCAAATTTTGATTAACCTGGTTGGGAATGCTGTAAAATTCACTGAAAATGGACAAGTTTCAGTTTACCTCAAAGCAATTTTTGAAAACCATAACTTGACCATAGCGTTTAAGGTAAAAGATACTGGTATTGGCATACCAGAAGACAAAATAAACAAACTTTTCAAAGCCTTCTCACAGGTGGATTCTTCTACCACCAGAAAATATGGTGGCACCGGATTAGGCCTGGCTATTAGCCAAAAACTTGTAGTGTTACTGGGAGGATCCCTGGATGTCGAATCCAAAATTAACTCGGGATCTACCTTTAAATTTACAGTACCTTTTGAAAAAGTAAATTATCATTTACCTATTGTAGAATTATTAAAACAAATTCCTGACGAACAGCGAACAGCAGTGGTTTGGTGTAAGACGGACGTTTGTACAGAAATGATAGTCAACCGCTTTGAAGGAATTCATTTCAAAACCACTATTGTAATGGATATCAATGCTCTAACAGCTGCTATTTCCAGCAATGTCCATCAAAAAATAGTGGTATTAGAAAATGAGATATTAGATAGCAACACAATTATTGAACTAATTGAGCTCAAAAAACAAGTCCCGCACATAAATATTATAATTCTTACCATGTTTAATACTTCCATTCCTTTCGAAATGGAAAATATAACTTATAAGCAAATTACAAAACCAGTTCGACATGGTTATTTCAATGAAATTATATGCGATATTTTTAAATTGAATACCAAAGATAGTTCGAGCAATTCGCCTGTGAAAGATCAACCAATAGATACCGAGTTTGCAAACAAATACCCTTTGGACATATTAGTAGTGGAAGACAATGCGATCAATCAAAGGATCATTTTATTTTTCTTAAAAAAACTGGGTTATCAGCCCGCCTTGGCTTCAAATGGAAAAGAGGCCGTAGATGCTGTTCTTGAGAAAAATTATCATTTAATTTTTATGGATATTCAAATGCCCGTTATGGATGGCATTCAGGCCACCATCAATATTAGAAATACCCCCAATTTAATACAACCTGTCATTATTGCCCTCACAGCCAACGTCATGCGAGAGGACATCACCAATTTCCATAAAGTAGGCATGAATGATTTTTTGGGAAAGCCTGTTAAAATTGATACATTAATTGTAAAACTAAAAAAATATGGGGCGCGATTAAGTAGAAAAACCGAATAAGGTTTCTCACTTCAAATCCCCATCTACTTTTTAGACAAAGTACCTAGTTCCCCGATAATCCGCCCTGAACTCCTTGGGAGTACATCCATTCTTACTTTTGAAAATGCGATTAAAGTAGGACAAATTGTTATAACCGCAATGATAGGCAATTTCAGAAATGGTATCGGTGGTATTTATAAGTTCTCGCGAGGCATGACCCAATCTTATTTCATTCAAATTTTCTATAAACGTTTTACTGGTTCTCTTTTTAATAAACCGGCTGAAAGAAACCTCCGACATACCCGCCAATTTGGAAACTTCTTCCAGCGTAATTTCATTCATAAAATTTTCCCGCATATAAGTGAGTACCTTTTCGATCCTCCGGCTTTGAAAATTAATATTTTCATCGGTAAAGGTACTATTAGAAAGCAACCTTATATTTTGAGACATAGACAATTCATTCAAAATAGACATCAGTTCCAAAACAGAATCGAATCCCTCCTTTTCGGTAAGTGAAATGAGCCGAGGAGTAATACTTTCAATGGTTTCTCGTGAAAAAGCAATTCCTCTGACCGATTTTTCAAGTAACGTTTTCATCAAATACAATTGGTTCCTTTTCAAAAAACGCTCATCGAAAAGGTCCTTATGAAATTGTAATGTGATTTCATGAACCTTTGGTTTTTTTTCGTCCCAAATATAATTGTTGGTGAGCCATCCATGAGGTAAATTCGGACCCACTAGTACTAATTCTGCGTCTCCGATAACTTCTGTATGATCGCCCACAACGCGCTTCACACCACTCCCATTCAAAATAAAATTCAACTCAAGTTCCTCATGACTGTGAATGGGGAAGTCAAATACCGTTTTATGTCTTGCAAAAACAGTAAAGCAATCGTACTGGGTTAGTGGAGTGATCTCTCTATATATTGAATTCATAATTCTGTTCTATCATCTCAACCCAAAAAAGATAAAATAATCATCTCCTTCGTCAAAACGGTATATTACACGATTTCTTTTAAAGTAAAACTGGCCGCCAGGCCAGTCCCATAAACCATACAAAAACTGATTCCAGGCAAAAGTAGTTCTCTTAGGGTTTTGTAGAAAACTTAAATACAAGTCACTGACTAATTTGTACTTACAGTATTTACAAGGAACTTAAATTTGACTATTAATGCAGTCGTTGCCGTTTGACTAAGAAAAAATTATAGTATTTAAGCGGCGTAATTCTCTACTACTAAGTAATTCTATTGCTATTTTTGTCAAATTTGAAACCATTATAACCTCTGAATGCAGCAAACCATTTGGTACTTGCCTATTTTATTAAAATATTAAAAGACATTAGCTCCTAAATATAGCAGTTAGCATTCACATACTTCTGCCAAAAAATTAACAAAACACAAATTCATGTTCCCGAAAAAACTGCAAGACTCCTTCAATAAAACGCTTGAAATGGAGCATCAGTATCTTACTTATTTTATTGTAATAGGTCTAGCTTGTCTTCATTTTGCCTATTTAGCCTCTTTTTCCCTCAATGTACCAAATGGCGACGATTTATATTGTATTTATGATGCAGTATTACAATTCGACGCTGCCAAAGGCTTTTGGCAAAAGATAACGGTCATCATCACTCCCTGGCTTGAACATACCATTGCTTATACCAAGCTGCTAGCGATTGCTAATTATAAAATTTTAGGCAAACTGGACTTCAAAGTTTATATTATTACTGGAAATTTAAGTTTGGTAGGCATTGCATTTATTTTTTATAAAGTATTAAAAGGATTGGAAGTTAACGTTTGGTATTTCATTCCCATTGCACTGCTACTTTTTCAGCCCCAAAGCTACGAAGGACAGTATTGGCCAGCGGCAACCGCAGCTTACATGTCCGTTATTTTTTACTCCATGCTCTGTTTTTATATACTTTTCCTCACCGATGATCGCTGGTTATTCGCGGCACTATTAGCGGGAATCATGGCGTTATATACTTTCGGAGCTGGAATAATTACATTAATCGTTGCACTTGGTGTCTTAGTTTTAAAACGTGATTTCAAAAAAGCAGTAATATGGAGTATAGGCTGCCTACTGGTTTATGGTATATTTATTACTTTTTACACTTATCCAGCAGCGGAACGTCCTCCCATTTTCGAAGCTTTATTAAATACACCTTCCTTCGTTCTTAACTACTTCCTTTCATTTTTAGGAATGATTTTAGACTTTGAGGAAACCCCCAAAATGCCTTCTCAAGTAATTGCAATCATCCTATTTGGCGGCGTATTAAGTCTGCTTTTACTGCTATTTTTGGCAATTTCATGGATAAGGACTTTTAATAGACCTATTCTAACGAGCAATCGGCCAATGTGGTTTTTAATAAGTTTAAGTTTATTCGTGGTCGGTAGTACCCTTTCGATGGCACTGCTCAGAGGACAAACTGAAATGATTTATTTGTTCTCAAGCCGGTACAAGATTTATCCCATCATTTTCCTGATTACTACCTATTTAACGGCCTTATACTTTTTTAAAAGAAACTTACGAATCAAACAATCAATTGCAGGGATTATAACCACTTTTGCTATCCTTTTCTTTATCGTTTCCTATTATAGCTATACCTATAAAATTATTGAGTTAAGAAACTATTTTTTATCGGGGATGTACAATTGGAATAACAATAAACAATGGCTCATTTATCGAGAAACTAGCTATTTTGAACCAGCTGCCAATTCAATTGGTCTTAAAATGGATCAAAAGGAAAGCCCATATCACGTACCAAAAGTACTTGAAGGATTAACTCATAAAAATATAAAGCTTTCCCCTGCAACGTCGGCTTTAGAACTCACCATTGGAAACCCTAATCGTTTTAATGCAGTATTACCTGATATACAAACCGAAAGTCTAAATCAAGGGCATTTCCTATTTATTCATTCCAGTAGCAAAATTTATGTATTTCCTGTTACAAGCAATAAAAATGCCAAATTAGACTTAATTTCAACCACCAATTGGTTTAAATCGGGTGGATACTGCTCGGTAAGCACTCTTCAGCTAGAACCAGCAAAATATCAAATAGGAGAATATAACAGTGCGAATAATGAAATTAAACTTAGCAACCAATTGATTGAAATAAACGAGGATTATAGTATTTCGAAACTTTAAACCCCTTTTTCTAAATTTTCAATTAGGACTAAATCACCGAGAACACACTATTTTTTACTAGTTTTTAAACCTACTTGAAGTAGCTATCGCCTTCTATACTAATGGTATTACAGCTCCCAGATATTTTAGTAATTACGCTCTATCTGGTACTACTAATTTCGATTGGAATATTTTCACGAAATAATATAAAAGGGGGCAAATCGGCTTATTTATTAGGAAGCCAGAAGTTACCATGGTGGATGATAGGCATCTCCAACGCCTCAGGCATGTTTGATATATCTGGAACACTTTGGATGGTTTCCATTCTGTTTGTTTATGGTATCAAAAGCATATTTAAAATTCAAAGTGTAGTTTATTAATCTA
>CAXBLH010000048.1:0-19167 GCA_963976315.1 uncultured Dyadobacter sp. | reverse complement strand
GAGAGCATCAGAGCTGTCACGAAGTTCGTCGTTAGACAATGATGTTAATTTGACATACTCTGCATTGACTTTATCGACATATGGAGTGAGGTCTTTTAAATCTCTTTCCGACTTGGTACCGAATATCTTCGAAAATATTTTGAACATGGTCTACCTATATAGTATTTAAATCTTCCTTATTAATTAAAAACAATTAAGCCTATCCCCTTGGTGGTGCCAATTTGGCAGTTTAACGATATTAAGCTAACAACAAATGTAATTCTTTGATGCCTGTATTTTATACTCCACCCATTAAACATTCATTAATCTCCTATTTTTATTTCAATTTGCATTATAAAACGCAAAAGGCTCTTAAGCGATCACTACCAATATAAAAGCCCTATGACTTTTAAATCAATGGGCTTTTGACCTAGATAGAGCGGTTTAGTTATTAGGCTTTATCACGAATGATTTCGGATTACTACTGTTACTGTCCGTAGTTATCCGCCAGTAAATGGCTAGAAAATCGTTTTCAGGAAAAATCTGGCAGCCAACTGAAATTTTAAACCACGTGATACAGTATATTGTATTAGGCCAGCTCACAGTTTTTTTCATTGAAAAACTTAACTTCTCCTGTGCTTTCGTTCCTGCATTTTATTTTACCGGTAATTTTTACAGAGGTGCCTTTTGGGATTTTCTCATGATTTAGAATGATCCAAATAGCATCATCATTTTTTACTTTAATTTTTACCCGGTCATTGAATTTTTGAATTGCCATGCTTTAAATTTATAATATTCTCAAAATTATTGATTTTCAGTCGAAAAATCGAATTCCAATAAGAGATAACGAGAAGGAGCCGCTACTAAATGTACACTAATTAGATTTCTTATTCCCTTGTAATACTTTGTAGCCCTTCGTTTCAAAATAGTATTCCGTTGGCGTATAAAATGTTAGCTTTAGAGAACTGGACAGCTTTTCTTTTGGAAATAATAGAACCGATTCTACCAATAGCTGATGTGTTGTGAGCATACCAGAAAAATTCATACGGTCGCCACCCGGCAATTTTACGTCGCCTAAAAGTGTATTGAACAGATAAATAGGGTACACATTGAAATTCACTTTGGCAAAACTTATTTTTTCAAAAGAGCCCTCTCGGTCAGGTGGAGACGAAAAACTTTGGACGGTTAAGCCCTCCATTTTTCGGTTTTTTTCAGTTGGTTTGAAATGAGACGCGAACTGCTTCTTGAAAAGGAGGAGCTGCTTTTCATTGGGTACGACGTCTTTCAAATAGTTTTTAACGATCATTTTTCCAGCTTCTGGATCTTTTCCATAAAAATAAAAATTTCCGATTGAGTCGGCCGCTATAAAATCAATATCCTCACCCCACCCCGACGCAGTAGTCATATTTTTATCAAAACCGAACATCCCTGTTTTGGTATTCAGTAATAGCTGAATATTGGATTTAGTTCCATCGACCTCCACAAGCTGGTACTCTAGTAGTTGGTCAAAAAAAAGAGTGCCCTTTGGTAACACTTGCGCAGTAACACTCAGGGAAACGAAAAGGTATGCCAGAAGGATTGGTGTAATCTTTTTCATTAGGGTTTCGGTTGTTAAAGATTAAAGATTAAAATTATTTTTATTTTTCTGAATATTTCTATTCTCTTGAATAGCTTTTTTCTATTTTGATTTTAAAGTACTTGCTCTTCCTTTGTTTCGACCATTATTCATTACCTCCCACCATTTATAACATAAACGCAAAACTACTGTGTATTACATAGTACCTTTGATTTATCAAAAACAAAATAAATCTATTAGCCATGAATCACAATAAGTTATATCGCAATACAAATAGTAAAGTTATCGGTGGAGTAGCATCTGGATTAGCCGACTATTTTGATATTGATGTCGTTTTAGTAAGAGTATTGTTTGTACTCGGCTTCTTTATACCAACCAGTTTTCCAATTGTAATTATATACATAGCCTTCTGGATAGCAATGCCCGATATTGCAAAAAAGCCCAAAGAACTCACTGAAGCAAGAATCGGTGAATAAAGCCGGTTGAACGGAGCGCCTTTCAAAAACAACAAACCAGTGGAAAACGAAATCCACTGGTTTGTTGTTTTAAAGTTAATCACTAATTTTACAATAGTATGCCTGCATACCATTGTATTTTCAATCGTAACAGAACTAAACCTAAAATTACCATATGAACGCTTATATTGTTTCGGGATACCGCACTGCGGTTGGAAAAGCCAATAAAGGAGGTTTTCGATTCACTAGACCTGATAATTTAGGGGCTAGTGTAATTAAGCATATTTTAGAACAGTTGCCAGAACTTGATCCCAATCTAATTGACGACGTAATTGTTGGAAATGCAGTACCCGAAGCGGAGCAAGGTATGCAAATGGGGCGCTATGTTGCACTTTTATCACTTCCGCAAACAGTTTCTGGCATCACAATTAACAGATATTGTGGCTCGGGAGTAGAAGCAATTGCAATGGCCGCAGCCAAAATTAATGCAGGTCTGGCCGATTGTATCATTGCAGGAGGTACAGAGTCCATGTCTATGGTGCCCACTATGGGCTGGAAAACCGCATTAAACTATGATATTGCCAAATCAAATCCTGATTACTATCTAAGTATGGGATTAACGGCAGAGCAAGTTGCAAAAGACTTTAATATTAGTCGGGAAAGTCAAGATAAGTTTTCATTTGAGTCACATAAAAAGGCTTTAAATGCTCAGAAAGAAGGTTATTTCGATTCTGGAATAGTGCCAATCACTGTAGAGGAAACGTACTTTGACGAAGCATCTGGCATAAAAAAAACGAAATCAACTGTGATAAGTCAAGACGAAGGACCACGTGCCGATACCACGCCCGAAGCCTTAGCACGGTTACGTCCCGTATTTGCGGCAAATGGTAGTGTAACCGCTGGAAATTCATCGCAAACTTCTGATGGAGCAGCCTTTGTGGTAGTGATGTCCGAAAAAATGGTGAGTGAATTAGGTTTAAAACCAATCGCAAAAATGTTGGCCTATGCTACGGCAGGGGTTGAACCACGTATTATGGGTATTGGTCCTGTTGCTGCCATTCCAAAAGCACTTAAACAAGCCGGTTTGCAATTAAAAGATATCGAACAAATAGAGTTAAACGAAGCCTTTGCTGCGCAATCCCTGGCCGTGATACAGGAACTGGATATTAACCCAGAAATTGTGAATCCAAATGGAGGTGCCATTGCATTAGGACACGCTTTGGGCTCAACAGGAGCACGGTTAACGGTCCAAATACTTAATGAGATGGAAAGAAGAAATCAAAAATATGGGATGGTGACAGCTTGTGTAGGTGGCGGACAGGGTGTTGCAGGGATATTTGAAAGGCTGAGCTGAAGATTATTAGATTCTTACTAGCCCGTATAATAAATATTACGGGCTATTTTTATAAAAAATGGCTACGATACCAGAAATACAACAATCTTATTCACAATAAATAAAAACCCAGAATTAGTGATATTTGGAGTTAGCAATTCATAATAATACAATTGACCTTTGTATTTACGTCAAATTTTATGGTGACATTTACTTTTGTACAAAGTCTAGTAGCTAGAAGGTACTAGAAATCACCTAATGAGTAAATTCTTGTCTGAAAATGAAAGGTCGCAAAAAGCTTCCCTGAAAATTGAAATTATTCAAGTTTTAAGGGGTATAGCTGCTATTATGGTACTTTGCTTTCACTTGAAAGAATTACTCAAACCAGATGATATTTTAAAGAAAGTATTAGATCTTCTCTTTAATTCGGGTGCAGCTGGGGTAGATCTTTTTTTCATCATAAGCGGGTTCATTATGGTGTATGTCACCCAAAATACAACCGGAGGATTAAAACCAGCGTTTCATTTCTTATACAAAAGAGCACTAAGAATCTGGCCTTTATACTGTATCTGCACTTTAACGTATGCCTTAATATTAAGTCCTAAAATCACCATATTATCAAAAGCAGCTCTAACAGAAATTGCTCTTAGTCTTAGTTTTATACCATTATCATATTCAAGTCCACCATTTTTTGGTTACGCATTTTTGGGAACTGGTTGGAGCTTAAACTATGAAATGTATTTTTACTTGCTGCTCACAATCGCACTTTTGTTCGGAAAGCAACGATGGTTGATTTTTTCTGTTTTGATAGCAGTTACGCTAATTTTGCTACCTCTCTCACAAAATGATTTAACAGCTCGTCCATTAGAGGCACATAATTTTGGGAACAAAATTTTAAACCTTATAACCAATCCTATAATTTGGGAATTCGTTTACGGATGCATCATTGGGTTACTCTATATTAATAAATCCACAGCTTCAATATTAGAGAAAGTTTTCAGATCAAAAATAATCTTAGCAAGTGTGTTAATTTATGTGCTTTGGGAAAATATATCCGGTTTTTATGGCGGTCATGGGCCTTTTTACTGGGGTGCAACTATGGCTAGTTTGTTCTTATCACTCATTTTTTTCAATTCTACCCAAACCATAAAATACGCTCCTTGGTTAGTTCACCTAGGAAACATGTCATTCTCTATATACTTATGGCATATTCCAGTTAGTGCTTTCTTTACGCAACTTTTTGACTCCCTTTCGTTGCAGGGTAATTCAACTGGTACCGCTGCATTTTTATTAATAGTATCCGCAACCCTAATCATTTCCAATATCTCCTATCTACTCATAGAAAAACGGCTACATAATTTTATAGTATCAAAAATTCAGCTTTAGATAAAGCCATATATTTTAATCAATCAATGATTTAGATTGATAATTTCCTAGTGACAATTTTATCATAATATGCGATACAATTCGGCTTGGAATAGATTCAGGCTCTAAGAGCTCTTAATTCTTTTTGGAATTCGAAAGTTCAGTATAATTTTCAAAAATCACATTTCGCTGATCTTGTTTCCATAATCTTTTGATAAATAGAGCATATCGATCAGAAATATAAGATTCTGGGTAGCTAATTAGATGTCCTGAATCTTCTTCATAATGAAGCTCATATTGAATATTGAATTTCTCTAATTGATTTGCCACATGTTTGGCACCAAATGACCAAGGGAAGCCTGAGCAGAAGAATAGAAAACCAGCATCATATGGTAAAACATCATCACCAGTTCGTTGAAAAAAGACAGTTGGTTTTGCGTTCGTATTCGAAAAGTTACTGCCAAATAATAATCCATACCCCAGTGAGGTTAACATAGCCCTTAACTTGAACCTCTTACTCGTTTGATAAGGGTCCAATTTACCTAATAATTTCACAATACCGGGATCCAATGCTTCAAAGTTCGCCTCATTGGTATAAGCCAATGCAGTAATTGTTATAGCTCCCGCACTGCTTCCTGCCAAAAAAACTTGTGAAATATCAATTCCTAATGTATCAGCATGGCTAGTAAAATAGTATAATGCAGCGTAAGTATCTTGAACCGCGCGATAAATGGCTCTTATCATCTCGGACCGGTTACTACTACAAATATTCCGCTCGGTACCACCAGTTACGCCGAGTCGATAATTTATAGAGGCAGTTGCATAGCCTTTTTGTGCCATAGACTTTGCTTTCCCAAGTTCATTTTCTAGACTTCCAAAAAGAAATGCCCCTTCATGAACAAACAACACAAAAGGCCTTTTTTTTAGAGTATCATTTGCTGGTGAAACAAATGAGTATTCAAGATTAACGGTATGTCCCAGATTATTAGTGGATTTGGCAAAAACTCCAGACTGTACTGCTAATTCTGAAACCTTATAAATATTAGAATCTCCAAATCTCACAGAATTCCCTAAAATACTATCTAACACCCGCGAGGAATCTAATTGAAAGGTCGTTGTGTCAGGAAAATTTAACATTAGAGTATCTGGTAGTTCACTAACCTCAGGTTTAGGATGATTTGAACCAGTACAATATGCTAGGCCAAAGGCTGTCAACACAGTCAGAATTACTCGAACAAATTCATATCTAAACATGAATAGTTAATTTGTTTTTTAAGATTCCTAAATTGTAATGGAAATATTTTGAAGATATTTAAAACTCTAATTTATAACCTTTGGCTAATTAAACTACTAATTTTATTTCCTAATTGTTGGATTTGAAATGCTTTCCTGACAAATTTATATTTTTGCTGAATAAAACTTTTGTTACTTTCTTATGGATGTATCCATCATTATCGTAAACTATCGAACTCCTCAACTCATCATCAACTGTTTAACTTCCATATACCATTTTACCAAAAACCTTTCCTTTGAAATTATAGTAGCCGACAATGATCCGCAAAATGGAGGTAAAGAACTGGTTTTAGCACAATTTCCAGAAACCAAGTGGATTGAGTTGGCGATGAATCCTGGATTCGGTATAGCCAATAACCGCGCGATGGATATAGCAAAAGGTAAATATTTTTTGCTATTAAATGCGGATACTTTGGTAAAAGATAACGTAGTTGAAAAATGTTATCGAGGCATGAATCAGCGGGCCGACGTGATTGCCTGCGGTGCTTTACAATATGATGCCGATGACCTCCCCATGCATTTTTACAGAAGCTTCAATGAGTTTAGAAGAACATTGTTTATTACACCACTCGGGCCTAGATTTGCAAACCTGTTAAGGCGCTTATTCCCGGATCCTGTATATGACGATCCAAACCAGTGTGACTGGCTCGTTGGTGCCTATATTTTCCTTAGAAAGGAAGGGTATGAGCTCACCAAAGGTTTTGACGAAGATTTTTTCATGTATGGTGAAGACGTAGAATGGTCGAGTAGGTTGAGTAAATATGGTAAGCTTAGTTACTTTGAAGACTGTCGATTTACGCATTTAGAGAATAGTAATCCATTCAGAAGAACAAATATCTCGTGGATAAACCGGTTCAGTACACAAATGCAACTTTCGAATATGTTGTGGGTTCGGAAGCAATATGGAGCATTTCCATTTTTAATTCTGATGTTTCATTATTTATCTATGATTCCCATCATTTATACTTGGAAAATCATACTTAATATAAAAAACTCTGGAAAGCCTTTCGAGGCGTTAAAAACACAGAAAATTTACACCAAAAAGGTACTTGTTTTGACTAAATATTTTTGGAGAATTTTATTCTCACAAAAATATCTATTTAAAATTCTACCTTCTGAAAATATTGATTTGCTATACGCTTCATGAAGACTAAAATTCGGATACTCTTTTTTACTCCCTATGCTTCCCGTACCGGTTCGGAAGTGATGTTGTGGTATATCCTTAAACATTTTGATCGGACTCGCTTTGAAATTGGTATTGTGAGTTTTGGTAAGGGAGATTTAATGAAGGAAGTTCCAGAGGATGTGGAAGCTATCTATATACCTAATACCTATTCGGTATCTCAAAAAATAGCATTTCACCTTGGTTGGAATCCAACGGAAAAGGGAATAGTGAGGGTCTCTAAACAATTTAAAGCTGACTTATGGTATATTAACACCATTATGCTTCCTCAGGTGTTAGTACAAGCAAAAAAGCTTAATATGCCCTGTATCACGCATGTGCATGAGCTGGGACATATGTTTGCTTACATCAGCCAAAAAAACTTTAAGGATATTATCGACAATTCCGATTTGCTTATTGGTTGTTCGGATACAGTCTGTCAAACGTTATCTGATTCGGGAGGGAGAAATATTGAAAAATTATACTCCTTTGTGGACCTTAATCTTGTCAAATCCAACAACTCTTCAGTTAAAAAAATTAGAAAACAACTCGGCGCGCTTAAAAATGATTTCCTATGGATCATGTCTGGCACTACCTCCGAAAGAAAAGGATTTGATTTGCTTCCCGATATTGCAGAAAAACTTCCTGCTGATGGCACCTTACACTTAATATGGGTGGGTAGGCTAGTTGATGATGGCATGGTTTATTGGATAAGAAAGAGGTGTGAAAAAATCAAAAATCTTAAAATTCATTTCATAGGTGCCCAGCATCAAGAGTATTACAATTATTTAGCAGCGGCCGATGGGTTTATGATGACCTCTAGGCAAGAACCGTTTGGATTGGTAATGGTGGAAGCTTCTTGGCTCGGAAAACCGATTGTGTCGTTTAAAAGTGGTGGCCCAGAAGAATTTATTACTGAAGCTACGGGCACTTTGGTGGAGTCATTTGATATAAAAGCATTTGTTGCTGCCATGGAAAACTGGAGAATAAATATTTCGGAGTTCAATAAGGATTTAGCGCAACAAAATTGTTTACCTTTTGGAACGGAAATTGGCATGCAAAACTGGAATACTATTATAGAAAACTTTTATGAAAATAGAACTTAGGGTCAATGATTTCTTCCTATTGATGCGCTCCGTAAAATAAACTAGAAGTACATTCGTATTAAATATCTGGATATTTATATGATCTAGATCCTTCACTATCAGAATGTACAAAGCTAATAGTTTCATTATTAACTTTATTTATGTCAATAATTTACCTAAGAAAATGGGTTGCCGGGTGGCTGTTTATGATAATCCTTGGGCTGGCTGGTTCTACGGCGGGGATAAGTCAATCTTTAAAAACTGGTGAAGTCGACAACACTAGGTATCTCGCTTTGCTCTTGTTGAACCTGCCGGTTCAAAGTGATGGATCCGAGCTCCAACTTATAAATACAGCCAAGAGTTATGGTCTGAATGCTTTGTACCTGACCATTCCTTGGGATAAAGTATACCTGAACGCTCCAAGCGATAAACCAGATTGGACTAGATACGATTCGCAAATTCAGTTGGCTACTAGTCTAGGAATGAAAGTAGCTATTCGAATACATCTTGGACGTAATACCGCAAGAATTAAAGGGTTCTGGGAAACGGAAGAAAGTCAAATCAGTCAGTCTGGTGTTCCTTTGTCCGGAGGTTATCTGGACACTTTTTATGGCTTTGACAATCAGTCACTTGTTGATAAGGGATTGGGTTTTGTGAAAGAGGTGGTCAGCAGATATAAATATTTACAAGAGAAACAACAGTTGATTTTTGTTTCGGTTACCAATTCACCTACACAGGAAGGAGAATATTATAGCTTGAATATCAAAGACGGTAAAGAACAAAGCGCCGCTTTCGACTATTCGGAATCCATGAGAAAGGGTTTTCAAGCTTGGCTGAAACAACATTATATAAAGATAGAAAGATTGAATTTTCTGTGGGGCACAAGCTTTAAGTCATTTGACCAGGCTCCTGCACCAGCAACGCCCTGGGAGCCAGTAGAGTCTTTCAGGCAAAGGTTTGGTAAAGATTGGTACATTTATCGTCATCTCGTTTTTAAAAACTATTTTGAAAAAACTGTAAGGACGATACGCACAATCGATCCCAGTATTAAAATTATTTCAGATTATGGTTCCGTTTTTGATCAAGCTTCCTTATTAAGAGGCACCTTAGGTTACAAAGACCTCAATTCTCTTACCGATGGAATAAAGGTAAATGATGATCTACTCAATCATAATCACCGCTGGTCGGTGGATATATTGAAGAGCAATTTTCCTTCCAACTTTTTTATTGCGAATGAGTTATTTGTCAACGACTCTTTTGATGGAACCGTTCATCAAAAACAGATCACGGAAAACTTTGAACACGGAGCCAATTTCGTAGCAGCTTTAATATCATCTATGAAAACGCTTACACAATCTGAAACCTTTCTTAGAAACTCGTCGGCAACTTGGTTGAATAAACCTTTACAGCCCATTATTTATCGAGACTCTTTAAGTTATCGGCTTTCAGATGCTATTGAAAAAAAAGGAGCCGTTAATGTAGCATTTAGTGAATGGTATCAGAAAGCCTACGCTGACCCTAATAATCCAAGGCCAATAAAAGTCAAATTAGAAGAAGATTTGCTCGCAAATAGTTATTGGGACGACGCCTCGAACTATACCCCTTATGTGCTACGTCCAATTCCGATGCAAATAACCGTAGTGAATAAGCCGTTTTCATACCAGTTGCCACCTGATACCTTCTCCGATGTAGATGGGACGATTGTAAAACAGGAGCCAGTCAATTTGCCCTCATGGCTAAAATTCGAAAATGGCATTTTGAAAGGCACCCCGCAAACATTAGCAGATTTTCGCATAAAAGTGGTTGGAACAGATGATGAAGGAGGGGTTAGCGAAGCCTATTTTACAATTCGTGTGGACAGTCGTGAAAACTCGAATAAACCACCGACGGTGAACAGTAATTTCTCTAATCTGACCATAGCCATCAATGAGCCATTTTTACTCCCCATTCCAGCGGATGCATTCATCGATACCGATGGTAAGATTACAAAGATCGAAGCCTTTGACTTGCCGTCATGGCTTAGCTATGAAAATGGTGCATTAACAGGCACCCCACGCTCCCTTGGGGAAGTTCGCATATTTATGAAAGCATACGACAACCTAAATGCTTTTGTTGAAACTTATTTTACTCTTCGAGTTGTGGAGCCGCAGTTCCTGAATCAACCCCCTTTTGCAACAACCCCTCTGCCAGTAAAGTATACTTCTGTCAATACTCCATTTGAATATATTCTACCAAATATTTTTGGTGACAACGACGGATATATCTCTTCCATCACCATACAGAACCGTCCATCGTGGTTGGACTTTTCTTTGAATGTCTTTTCTGGAACTCCAACGGAGGAAGGTCGCTATAATTTAATTATTAGAGCTTATGATAATGGAGGTGCTTTTGTTGATTTGCCCTTTACATTAATTGTTGAAATTCCCAAGCTTAGCTTTGAACTAGTACGAGGTGGACGGGCTATCAACCAATCTATCATAAGAAAGCTTGAAGGTGACAATGTTATTCCTTATGATGAGTTACCGGAACTCTTGAATATATATGCCTATGGTAATTTTGAGTACGATCAAGTAAGTTTCGAACTGAATGGTCCCTATGTGAAAAAATCAACTACTAATAAATTCCCCTATGCGCTCTATGAAGGTGAAGGAGGTTTTCCTCCATTTGTGGGTAGGTATACGCTCACGGTCAAAGCGGCACATAAAGACTCTGCCGTGGTCAGCAATTCTATTCAATTCAGCATTAGCTATGGTGACTCGTTGGATATTACTAAAAATATAGCGGATTGGAATTTTTATCCAAACCCCACAGAAAATGTAATCAATATTAAACTTCCTAGGGATACGAATAGTGAACTTCTTAAATACAGTTTGATTAGTGTATCGGGCAAATCCTTTTCCATACCCAGCCATGCTATCACTACTTTCGATAACCTTACCAATATATACCTTGGTAATATTCCTATTGCTTCGGGAGTGTATTTTGTACGTGTGGAGTCGGAGAATGAGTTATTAAAGCAATACAAAATCTTCAAAAGGTAATAGGAATCTTTTGTAATATGGGTAATAGTATGCTTGCATAATAAAGAGAAGTCCTTATATTTGTTTAGTGCATAATAGTATGCCAGCATAATGAAATGAGCAGTTTAATTAATAATACTACCGATTCTATGTCAGCAACTTCCATTCAGAACAGTACCATAAAAGGAGGCGAATTTCTTATTAAAGAAACCAATTCTGAGGATATATTTATACCAGAACAGTTTGGTGAAGAGCAAAGAATGATCGCCCAAACCTGTCATGATTTTTTAAAAACAGAAATTTGGCCCATCCTAGATGAAATTGACAATGCCAAATCACCTGAACTTATTTCGTCACTCATGGACAAGGCTGGGGAGCTAGGGCTTTTAGGCACGGCTGTTCCCGAAGAATATGGTGGTTTTGGTATGAATTTTAATTCCTCAATGCTTGTCGCCGAGTCTACGGGGCCGGGTAATTCTTTTTCAGTTGCACTCTCCGCCCATACTGGGATTGGGACACTTCCTATTTTGCATTATGGTAATGAAAGTCAAAAACAAAAATATTTGCCAAAACTAGCCTCAGGCGAATGGAAAGCAGCATACTGTTTGACGGAACCCGATTCAGGTTCAGATGCAAATGCTGCAAAAACCAAAGCAAAGCTTAGTGAAGATGGAAAAAGCTTTGTTCTCAATGGTCAGAAAATGTGGATAACCAACGGCGGATTTGCCGATATATTCATTGTTTTTGCGAAAATTGAAGAAAACGGTCAGACTGATAAAAACCTAACGGCCTTCATAATCGAGAAATCATTTGGTGGGATTACCATGAATGAGCCGGAGCATAAAATGGGGATCAAAGGATCTGATACCCGTCAGCTATTTTTCAATGATTGCCATGTGCCGATTGAGAATCAACTTTCAGAAAGACAAAATGGTTTTAAAATCGCTGTTAATATCCTTAATATTGGTCGGATTAAATTAGCTGCCGCCGCCTTAGGTGGTGCCAAAAACGTTGCAAGGAGTGCCATTCAGTATGCTAATGAACGCAAACAGTTCGATGTTGCTATAGCCTCCTTTGGTGCAATTCAACATAAGCTAGCCGAAATGGCGGTTCGTATGTTTGCTTCTGAGTCCGCAGCTTATCGAGTAGGCCAAAATATTGATGATTTAACCGAAACTTTAACTGCAAATGGAGTAGGTGCTGATGATGCAAAATTAAAAGCTTTAGAAGAATTTGCGATTGAATGTGCCATCATGAAGGTTCATGGTTCCGAAGTGCTTGATTATGTTGCTGACGAAGGCGTTCAGGTATATGGAGGGATGGGCTACTCAGCGGATGCTCCCATGGATCGTGCCTACCGTGATAGCCGCATTAATAGGATTTTTGAAGGAACCAATGAAATCAATCGGCTATTGATAGTAGATATGATATTAAAGCGGGCCTTCAAAGGTAAACTAGATGTGATGGGCCCAGCAAAGGCTGTTGGACAAGAAATTTTGTCTATTCCGGATTTCAATATGTCCGAAAATGAGCACTTATTCGATGCTGAAAAAAAGGTGATCCGCAACTTGAAAAAGGTAGTTTTGATGATCGCAGGTGCGGCCGTGCAGAAGTTTATGATGAAACTATCCGAGGAACAAGAGATCATCATGGATATTGCGGATATGATCATTGAAATCTATATTGCAGAATCAACCATACTAAGAGTAGAAAAGCGAATCAGCTTACTAGGAGAGGACGCTAATAAACTTCATGTCGATATTGCGAATATCTATTTACATGAAGCGGTAGACAAAATAATCCAAAGTGGTCGTTCTGCGATAACGAGCTTCGCATCGGGTGACGAACAACGGGTGATGCTGATGGGGCTCAAAAGATTTACAAAAATAGAACCTTCAAATTTGAAGGATGCCAGACGGCGTATAGCAGCTAAGCTTATAGGCGATAATGATTATTCGTTCTAGAAACAAGCAACAATAGTAGGCCTTATCACGAATGATTTGGTAGGAAGCCATTTGTGATAAGGCTATTATATAAACGATATAAATATTGGGTCTCTCCCGAAAAGGGCTGGGTGAGGTATCAAATGGCACCTGCTTTTGTCTACTGTTATAGCAACCATTAGCCAATCAGAAAATGGTTCTCGGATAGTTTAGGCCCGCTGATAACGGATTGCAAAACGAAACAAGTCTTGGTATAGTCTATTAAAAGGCGCAATTGTGAGCCGTTTGTTTATAGGCTTAAATTGTTCTTTAAGAGCCCGTTTAAAAATTAACAAATAAGTTTTTTTGCTATTTTTGGGCTCTACCTGCGTTAAATTTTGTAGGGCGATTCGCACAAAAAATAAGCTATAAACAATTCTATCATTAAAATTTAAACGGGCTCTTAATCTCAATTTTAATTAAATTGGCATTTTTATTACAAACACCTGATATGAATTTAAACTCAAAATTCCCCCAAACTCTCTTAATACTAGTTATAGCCTTTATAGGTGGAGTTCTTTTTATTCCAAAGACTAGCTATGCTCAAACAAGCAAGACTGGTTCCCTAGACGACATCAGCTTTATTGATGGGCGCTGGCGCGGTGAGTTCAATGGTGGTCCAATTGATGGAAGTTGGACGGGGCCACTTGGCGATAATATTGTTGGCTTTTTGAGAATGATGAAAGATGGTAAAGCCACCCTATATGAAATTTTTGCGTTTGAACAAACTGAAAATGGGCCTGTAGTTCGTGTAAAACATTTCAAACCTGGAATGATTTCTTTGGAAGAAATGGAGGTATCGGATACCTACAAATTCATTGAAGCTGGCAAAAACACTGCTTTATTTGAAAAAATGGACGGCTCGGTTAGAATATTATATGAGCTAAGAAAAAAGAATCAATTGGTTTTTCAAAAAGGGATCCCCGATGGAGGGAGCTGGAAATACAATGACTTATTTGTATTTAAAAGACTTCCTTAATTTTTAAACATACCTTTATTCTGAAAATATTTTTTTGTCAGTAATCAATTCTCGATTCGACAGAACGAATTCGCAAAAGCCCTTTATCTGCATTTCCTGAAAGGAGAGGTCGATGGGGGCTTTGTAATTTTCCTGATACACCTGCTCAAAGTCTGTGATTATATAGCGCAATGCCCGAATCCCTTTATGCTTCAGTGCAGGTAAATAAAAATTCTGGTGATCCTTTTCATATTGTCCAGCAGTGTACTGACGAGTGGTTTTAAGGTCGACCGCTAGTATTTTACCTATAACATCCACAAAGCCATAAACGAGCACATTGTCCATACGGTATTCGCAATAAACCTGTGTTTTAACCATTGGTCTGGGAAGCAAAGCCCGAACCTCCGATAAAAGTTCAGCATTAAACATCTCCTCATTCACTCCTTTTATTATAGCGGTTTCAAAATCAATCCCTTTTTGCTGTGGAGCTGTAACACTTGCTGGCACACGATTAATTTTGTCGATAAGCTCTAGTTGAGATAACTTACCATTGATAAACCGGCCATAGGAGTTTAATAGGCTGGGATAGAACTGAAATTCTGGTTTGTTCAAATCAAAATTTTATAAAATTCTCAGATATCATTTGGGTGCTACAGGGCATCCCTTATTGGCATATTTACCTGGTTTATCAGGGCACAAATCTAATGCATCAGAAATACCATCACCATCCGTATCCGGACAGCCAGCAAAACGGATTAGGCCTTTCACATCTGGACATACATCTTTGTCATCCGGTACTCCATCGCCATCACGGTCTGGGCAGCCTTTTAATGTTCCAAAAGTATTTGGGCAGGGGTCTTTAGCGTCTACAATTCCGTCCCCGTCAGAGTCGGGGCACCCGTGGGTTTTCAAAGGTCCCACTTCATTTGGACACTTGTCAATGTTGTCAGGAATACCATCCCCATCTGTATCAGGACAGCCAGAAAAACGTACCAGACCAGGCACATCTGGACAACGATCACGGTAATCTTCTACACCATCACCGTCTCGGTCTCTAGCTTTTCTAGTAAACTGGTGGGTGAGTGAAACCGCCAAAAATCCAAATTTATCGTTTGGTGTATTGCTGTAGGTATTTTCTTCTTCTGGATTTACAAAACGCCTTCCAGAGGTAGCGTCTAATTTATCCGTTCTCACAAAATAAAAACGATATTCTAAGCCAAGTTTCCATCTTTCCGATAATTTGTACCCTATTTCTGCTCCTACAGGCCACGAACGTTCTCTTGTATTTTTTATCCCACTTACACCATGGGGGTTTCCCCATTTTAAAAACACTTGGTTACGTTTACTAGCTGCACTATTGGAAAATCGTACCAGGTCATTGGTAGTAATATCATAAGCTTTGGCATTGAAATTCATAACTCCAACACCGCCGTACAGGTTAAAATTAAAGTTGCTTTTTTTGTACTTTGAAAATTGTTCAGTCAAATTCCATTTCGCAAGAAGCTCTAAGGAATTGTAAGTAGTAGAAAAATAAGAATTGAAAAAATCTATTTTCTCACCTCCCACTTTTCCAACGTTATATCCTAAGTTAAAAGCAATTTTTTTAGTGGCTTGGTATTCGAGGGCAATTCCTCCAAAGCCCTTCATGTCCTGGCTATTTAATTCTCCAAAAAACTGAGTAAGACCTAGCCGTCCGCTTAATGAAAACTGAGAGGGTTCTCTATCAATCAATTGGTGTTTTTCTGCTTGCTCGCTTTTTAAGTCTTGGCCGCCTAGTTTGGCTTGTCCATAAGTAAGACATGGCAGACCTAATAGAAGTAGGTACCATGGTGTCAGGAGTAGTTTATGCATAAGTTATACATTTAGAATAGGATAAGGAAAGTCCCTATCTAATTTAACCATATTTAAAGTGTGCGTATTCTCACAATTAATTTAACAAATTAATACTTATAAAAGCGTGTATTTACTAAAACTTGCAAAATTGCCTGTGGCTACAATTTATTATAGTAATTTTATAACCAAATTTCAGTCCATTAGGACTTCCCTAATTGGAGATTAATCCACAGGCGTTCATTCGAAAATTATAATATGAATATTCTTCCGTATAAAGATAAAGAAACTAGTAAAAGAGAACAAGTGGCTGAAATGTTTGATAACATTTCTAACAAATATGATTTGTTGAATCATGTTCTAAGTGGCGGAATTGACATTTATTGGCGTAAAAAAGCGATCAAATTACTTAAAAATAAAAAGCCAAAATTAATTTTAGATATCGCAACTGGTACTGGTGACTTTGCCATTGAGGCTCTGAAACTTAATCCAGACAAGGTAATTGGAGTAGATATATCCGAAGGAATGTTGGCGGTTGGTCGTGAAAAAATAAAAAAAATCAAGAAGGAGCATTTAATTACCTTACAAACAGGTGATTCCGAAAGTTTAAGTTTTCCAGACAATTATTTCGATGCGGTCATCGTTTCGTTTGGTGTACGGAACTTTCAAAGTTTAATAACGGGGCTTTCCGACATGAACCGCGTAATGAAACCAGGTGGAACATGTGTTATCGTAGAGTTCTCAAAACCACAATCGTTTCCCGTTAAGCAATTTTATAATTTATATTCAAAATATCTATTACCTTTTATAGGGAGTTTAGTCTCAAAAGACGATTCCGCTTATTCTTATCTGCCGGAATCGGTCCAGGCGTTTCCAGATGGCGAGGCGTTTCTTGAAATATATAAACAAGCTGGTTTTATTAATACCAAATGCATAGCACTAACTTTCGGAATTTGTTCCATTTATATTGGTCAAAAGTAATTATTGTAAGTCTTTTCATCTTTGTCTGTATTCCTTTAACGGAGGTATCTGGCCAAGGTGTACGGCGCAAGCACTTGGAGTATTATGATGATAAACCTATTCATTATGGTATTCTGTTCGCAGTTCCATTTACAAAGTACAATTTTAGTCATAACAGTCACTTTTTAGATCAAGACTCGGCTTTTATCATTGAATCGCCCAAGACAACAGCATTTAGGATGGGTTTTACAATTAATGCCTACTTAAATGAACGGTTTGACCTAAGAACTACACCTTCTGTTTCCTTATTTGAACGCCAATTGAAATTGGGATATCCCAATGGTAGTTATAAAACCGAAAAGCGAGAATCCACTTGGATAGAAATTCCGCTTTTATTAAAGTATAAATCGCAGCGAAGGGGAAATTCTAGAATGTATTTGCTAACAGGGTTTACCCTCGGTGTAGAGACCAATGTTAAAAGAAATAGAAGCGCCTCTTCAGGAGTATTAAATACAAAATCTTCGGATCTGACTTTAGACTATGGAATAGGGTTTGAGCAATTTTTTGAGTTTTTTAAATTTGCCCCAGAATTAAGATTTTCACATGGTTTAACAAATATTCTTAATCCTTCAGTAAATTCTGCCACATTGGGGATTGATAAGCTAAAAACCCATACTGTAACGCTCTACCTAAATTTTGAATAATTTACTTGAAAATCAATTGGTTATAAAAAACAGGAAAAATATTTTAAATTTTTTTGTAAAATAATTTGCAGAATAAAAATTTGTCGCACATATTTGCACTCCCAAACGACGAGTAACGGGGAAATAAAAAGGGAGTTTAGCTCAGTTGGTTCAGAGCATCTGCCTTACAAGCAGAGGGTCGGGGGTTCGAATCCCTCAACTCCCACACTGAAAATCAGGCACTTAACATTAATTTGTTAGGTGCTTTTTTTGTTAGTTGCAATACATATGGATCAAGTCAAAAACGGATCAATACCGGATCAACACCAAATGTTGTGGAGTAACTTGGATTAAGCATATAACTGAGTGAGTCGGTAGAGGAAGAATTCAGGATCAAGACCTGGGGAACACCTGGGATATTATGAGCTCACTTTGTATGGTGATTATAACGAAATTATTTATTCAACCGATAAAATAATCTGTTACAATCACCAAGATCCGATTTTAAGAGGAGCGGTCAGTCAGTTTATTGTTTCAAAATTTTAATATATGAAACTGCACCTGTCGTACTTGTGACGCTTACTATATATAATCCAGGTGGGTAACTTTTTATATTAATACTCGGGCTTAAATTAGTGGATTCGGTTTTACGTTCATCATATCTAATTTTTCCATTTATATCGTTTAGCCTGATTCTTTCTATCTTACTTAGGTCTTGAACATTTAAGGTGAGTTGATCCACCGCAGGATTAGGATACAGAATGCTGTTACTATTTTCGCTAAAATCTATATTACGTATGCGACTATAAACAAAGGTTTCATCTTGGTCTATGATCTTGAGTCTATATAAATTAATCCCACTAGGAATGGATTCGGAATTGAAGGTATAGGTCTTCAGCTTTTTGCTTTCCCCAGAGGCAGCAACAGTTCCAATCTTTTGCCATACTTTTCCGATTACGCTGTATTCTATTTCAAATCGGTCACTGTTAGTTTCGGCAGTGGTTGTCCAGACTAAATAAGCAGTGTTATAATCACTCTTTGATGCGTTAAAACTAACTAATGTAACTGGAAGTGCTATTTCGGAACTGGCAACAATATTATCATGTAAATGGATTGCTCCTGATATTGAAAGTGCCTTTCCATATAGTGAAGAATTGCCTAGTAACTCAATTGCACCGTCCGCCACTACAGTGCCTCTAAAAACTGAACCAGTACCTAGTTCAACAGCACCATCGACTTGAAAATAAACATTTGAAATTTGGGTTCCACCAGTGAGTAGAATCCGGGCATCGGCTGCAAATGACAGGGCTCCTCCTATTTTAAAAAGAAAAACTGCGTTTGGGTCGCCATTGCCATTGAGGGTGATGTCGCCAGTAATGGCGGTGGCTCCTAAGGTGCAAAAAATATTAGGTTGTAAGTTTTGAGGCCCTGATAAGGTACTTAGAAGTGTCTCTTGGCAAGTGGTATTGGCTGCGAAGTCCGTATA
>CAXBLH010000047.1:0-19404 GCA_963976315.1 uncultured Dyadobacter sp. | reverse complement strand
TCAGGTGGCTCACTTTAAACCGGAATAGGTGGCTCACTTTCGCCGGAATATGTACCCCTTCCAGTAGTTGCCATATAGGTCAAATTAGATAGGTCAAATTATTTTAAATGCTTGGTCTTAGAATATGTTAAAGACGTATTACCATCAATGGATTTAACCATAATATCAAGTTTTATATTCTTGCCATTTGAGAAAGTATGATAAGCCTTTTTTATCTCAAATTTGTTAGCCTTGAATTTGTTGAGAATATCCATTGAATGAGACATATCATACACCCGATAATTAAATAATTTATTACGTGTACCATCTGGACAATTGGCATAAAAACTGACTTTTTCCTTTGGTTCGGTATTCATAATTTGACCTATTTTAATTTGAACTATTGATCTACTAAAAGGGAGGTTTTAAAACTTCCTGAAATTGTACTATACCTATATTTATGATGGTATTAGTCGATTCCAATTTTAATCTATTTTGGTATTCCAAGCAAAAACGCAAAAATACCTACTCGGTTACTCGTTCATTTCAACGACTTGTTAAACAGTTCTTTATATTCGTTTTTTTCGAGTAGGTGTATTTACTCGTGCTTACTCGTTTATATGGTTTTTGATAAAATTCGAGTAACCGAGTAGGTACGAGTAGTTTGTATTTACTCGTTTTTGTAATATTTAATATATTGATATACAGATATTTATATACTTTCGAGTAAGCGAGTAGGTAATTATAGAACATCTTTAAGAAAATAACCTTTTAGAGAATAACCCCTTTTTGGATTATAATTAGATTCTTGCTTTATTCCTAATATTTGTAAAGCTTTACCAATCTGGTTTCTATATAAGCGTATAGAGGTCTTATTTTTTAACTCATTTTCAATATCTGAAGGGGTATAGAATTGAGAATTAATGTCATCTTTTGACCCCTGAACATAATATTTACTTATTATTTCCATTTCTGTGGTGGTTTTTAGAAATCGACGGTTTATAACCTCTTGTTTGGCTATTTCATTGGAGGTCATTTCATACTCAAAATTTGTATCCTGTAACAAATAATAAGCTTGTGACCAAACCTTGTTAATATCTACCGACATATACCCATTATTACCACCATTGTCATGGTTTATTTTGTGAATTACAAAGGGCAACCATCGGACGTTGCCCGTTTCATCGGTCAGGAATTCAAATTGGTTTGTAGTTGCAACGAAACTTGCTCTTCTTTGAAATGCTACTTCGTTATTTGCAAATAATGGTCTGAACTTTACGATACTTTCGGATAGTATGGATTTGAACTCATTATTTAGCTCTTTCTTATCAAATGCGGTTAGCTCGTCGAGGTTTACAATAAAATTTTGTATCAGTGAAAATTTACCGTCTTTATTGCCAAAGTCAAACCCTTTTTTTCCGTAATCCTTTAAATATTTGGGTATTAGATTATCTAGGAATGACGTTTTCCCGTCGTGTTGTAATCCAACTAAGGTAAAGCATTGTTTGTTGAACGGGATTTTTCCGATTGCCTGACCAACGCACCGAACAAGCCATTTTTTAAACATTTGTTCAAACCATTCATCATCATCCGTTTTAACATAGGAAAGAAGCTTCTTTATATAGTCTTCATGTGTATAATCCCATTTTAGTAGATTCTCAAAATAATCTACCATGGGATCATGTTTAGTAATTTCCTTTGACCCAAACAATGATTTTAATGGATCTTTAAATGATTTGAAATTTGCTTTAAACAACTCAACTTCTATATCATTCATTTGTACTTCTAACCATTCGTTACATTGTTTTTCTTTACGTTGCAAACAGTTTGAAACAATGTTAATTCTATAGTCATACCTATCAAATAGGTAGTCTTGTATTTTACATATTAACGGTCTTTCCCCGTCTTTTGTGTCATTTTTCATATATTTGTAGTTATTAGTTATTGCTAATCACTTTTGCCGGTGAGGGCGAAAGCTCTAAACAATTAAAGTCCGAAATAATCGGACTTTTTTGTTTTAATCTAGTCTGCACTTTATAGCGTTGATAATGCCTATTACTTTTTCAAAAAAGCAATACATTAGGTGCCTTCCTGTTTGGTCGTTGGCTAGTTCTGTTCGCATCCAACCGTCAAAAAGTTCATACATATTATCGTGACATTCAACTAGTGAGACTTCACCTATAAACTCTTTTAGAATTGCTTGTATTTCTTGGTGTTTGACATTTTGAGGCGTGTCATTTGCTAAAACACCATTTATTTTATTGGTTATTGATGGGTTATTATTAAACATAGTAATTCTGTTTAAGTTGTTAGAACTTATTAAGTAATTATGAAAACGGGTACAATGATTTTAATCAATAGAATATGTCTATTGTTTACTAATACATTGGTTTTTAATGGAATGTGGTTTGGTTTTCAGTTGCTTACAATGGCTTAATTGTAGTAACTGGTATTGTTAAACGTGGTGTTGTTTCAGATACTAGGTTTATAAATCTTTTCTAGTTCCTGATGGGAGACATAAACAACACCTTGCGATTTATGGGTTTTAATGTATCCCGATCTTTTGAGGTATTCAAATTTTGTGCGTGATATACCTGCCAGTTTACAAATTTCGGTTGGCCTGTACCACTCTTTTTTAGGAATATCACTAGATTTTGTAAGTGCAAATTGAATGCTCTCAACTTTCCTCGAGAGTTCTTGAACTTGCCTGTGTAGGTCTAAATTTGTCATAGCTTTAAACATTTGAAAGTATAAGTTTTGACAAATATATACAAAAAACTTATAAATGTTTATATTCAAACAAACATTCTATTTTTCACTTTCTAAATATTTATCTATATCCTTAAAAATGGCATTGATTACATGCGGAATATCGTCAAAATATCGTATCATTTCCTTTTGTAAATTACAACTTTTATAATCTTCCCAAACAGGTGTCAATAAAGCATAAACATATTGGCTAGAATCCGCATTATTCAAGAATAAATGATAGTAAAAATCAAAATGCCAAAATTCTTTTGAATAACACTCTTTTATTATTTTTATTCCGTCATTTTCTTTCCATTCTTCTAATAACACCAAGGGGTGGATACCATAAAAACGGTTATTCAATTTGTCCAAAATGTCACTAGAATACCTCTTATTAGTAGAACTTAAGGTATTATTTAACTTATTATTAAGAAAATGTATGAAGTCAGGGTTTTTATATTTGTATTCATCTGTTATGTCTGCAATATTGAAGTCAGAATAATATAATAAAAACCTTTCTTGAGTCATTTGTATAATATTCTCTCTTTCTCTTTCAATAGCCTGTTTATAAATTGGATTTTTATGGAGCCACCTTTCCAAAGTCTCCTTAGGTGCATCAAAAGTCTTGATTCTACTTTTAAAAAATGTTGTTTGCCTTTTAGCGGTCAATTGTACGTATAAAGGGTTATGTATTTCACCACTTGATAAAACCTCCCTGGTCCTTTCATGAATATAATGTTTCACTGTAACCTTGTATTGTTTTGTGGGCTTATCAATATTTTTCTTGTCTTCCATAACTATAAATGTTTAGTTCCAATTACTTACGTTAGTCAATGCCTGGTCTCGTTCTTGGTTTGATAAATGCAAGTATTGTTGTGTTGTGGCAAGTTTGCCATGCTGGAGAATTTGTTGCGCTACTAATACCCCCGCCTTTTGGCTTATTAAAGTAGCTGCGGTATGTCGTGAAACATGGTAAGTGAGGCTTTTTTTGATTCCTGCCAGTTCTGCAATGATTTTAATAGACTTGTTTGCAAATGCGTTGTAAATGCCCTTAAATAGCTTGATATTTTGGTCTTCAGGTAAATATTTTCGGGCTATAACTTCAGCCTTGCCATTGAACATAAGTTTTAGGTCTAGTTCTAAAACCTTATTCGTTTTTTCTGCCTTGATATTTAATATAAGACTTGTATCATTTTCGATGAGATTTTGACCCGTCAATGATACAATGTCACCCCATCTAAGACCCGTATAAACCGAAAACAAAAACATATCTCGCACTTTGCTAAGGCGTTTTGGTTGTGCATCTAGGTTGACGTTTTGGAGTTGTTTTATTTCATTGAACGTTAAAGCAATTTTGTTGACAATGGGAGTTGGAATAATAAATTGATCGTATGGGTTTCTTGTAATTAATTCAAGCTTTAAGGCTTTGTTTAAATAGCTCTTAAATATCTTATGCCTTTTTTGGCTTGTACTGTTACAATGGCCTTTATTAACCATGAATTGGTGAAGTGAATCAACTAAGGCAAAATTCAAATCCGTAAACTTAATTGTTGGATTAAACTGGTTTAAGAGTTTTAAACAAGTGATTTGCTGCTTGTAGGTATTCCATCTTAATTCTTTGCTCCTTGCGTTTATCTGGTTTTTTAGAAACTCGTTAAAAGTAGGTACTGGTTTTACAGGTTCTACTTTCTTATTAAGTAAAGTATCAAAATCATTTAAAACAAAGGAATATCCATTTTGCAAACGCTGATCACGCTCAAAACTTTCAAGATTAGAAATTTGGTTTCTGATTTGACCTTTCAAAAAATGGTCTTTGGGTTCGTTCTTGTTATTATTCCAGTCGTTTGGAAATAAATAAATTCCTGTTGAAAAATAGCGGTATCGGCCGCCGTGGTAAGCTGCAATTTGTACCAGTCCTTTACCTTTTACTTTCGCTTCCTTTTTGCGATCGTAAATAACATTATACCTTACAATTTGATTAAATGACATAGAATTTAGATTCGTTATGTCACAAACATATCTAAAAAAGGTTGTCATTTTGCTAGTATAAAATGGGTAGAATAATTTTAGTTATTTATAGCAAAACATAGTTAAAGCTAGTTTAGCTATGCTTGTTTAATGATTTGATAAATAAGCCCGTAACAACGTTTAAACGCTACTACGGGCTATTTGAAGTGACCGCGACGGGAATCGAACCCATATCTAAAGTTTAGGAAACTTCTATTCTATCCGTTGAACTACGCAGTCCTGTTTATTTACTTCTTTTCTTTATTCTTTATCTACTTATCGTGACCGCGATGGGAATCGAAGGTGGACGCACCCCCGGCCATATCTAAAGTTAGGCCGGGGTCGCGTCCGACAACTTCTATTCTATCCGTTGAACTACGCAGTCCTGTTTATTTACTTCTTTTCTTTATTCTTTATCTACTTATCGTGACCGCGATGGGAATCGAAGGTGGACGCACCCCCGGCCATATCTAAAGTTAGGCCGGGGTCGCGTCCGACAACTTCTATCGGGCGGCGTTCCGTCGGGCGCCGAACCGTTCTATCCGTTGAACTACGCAGTCAAAAAAAGATCTCCCGTTTGGACGGGAAATCTTTCAGGGTGCAAAATTGCTTAAAAACTGTTGAAATAGCAAGGCTTTATTCTACATCAGAAACGGGAGTGTAACCCAAATCCAGCCAGTTAGGATAGATGGCGAAATGTTTTTCTTTCACCATTGCAAAAAGTGTATTCCGAAGCTCTTCTATGTTCTCCTTTTTTTCGGCTGAGATAAAAACAACTCTTTCTGCTTTCTTGGCTATATAGCTTTTCTTCAATTGTTCCAGTACACTCTCTTCTTGCAAAGCCGCTTCTATTTCTGGCTCCAAGTCAGGTTCCAAGCCGTCGTCTTCCTGGTTGAAAGCTGGGTCGTATAAATCTATTTTGTTGAAGACCAAAAGGGTAGGCTTGTCTACCGCACCAATTTCAATGAGTGTTTTGTTAACCACCTCCAAATGCTCTTCAAACGAAGGATGAGAGATATCAACCACATGTACCAATACATCTGCCTCACGAACCTCATCCAAAGTGGATTTAAAGGATTCGATAAGCGTGGTCGGTAATTTACGTATAAACCCTACGGTATCAGTAAGTAGGAAAGGGATATTTTCCATATTGACCTTCCGAACTGTAGAATCCACAGTAGCGAAAAGCTTATTCTCCGCAAAAACGTCCGATTTTGACAAATTGCTCATCAACGTAGATTTACCCACGTTGGTATACCCCACAATAGCAACACGCACCAATCGATCACGTTCTTTACGGCGTGTAACACTTTGCTTATCTACTTTTTCAAGCTTTTCTTTCAAAAATGAGATACGGTCTTTTACAATCCGTCTATCTGTTTCAAGTTCCTTTTCACCCGGACCACGCATCCCCACACCAGCACCGGACTGGCGACTAAGGTGAGACCAAAGCCTCGTTAAGCGAGGGTACATATATTGGTATTGTGCCAGTTCTACCTGCAACTTAGACTGAGCTGTTTGGGCACGCATCGCAAAAATATCGAGTATCAACAAACTCCTGTCGATCACTTTTATTTCTTCAAAAACACGTTCCAAGTTCCGAACTTGTGCAGGCGATAGGTCATCATCATAAATGATCATGTCAACCGGCTCAGCCGTAACAAATGCTTTTATTTCTTCTAATTTACCCTTTCCAGTATAGGTCTTATTGTCTGGACGATCCAAATTTTGTGTAAAAACTTGTAGGGTTTCAATACCCAACGTTTCCGCCAAAAAGGCCAGTTCGTCTAGGTACTCTTTTGTTTTCGTAGCACTTTGTTTTTGTGTACTAACAGCCACCAAAACGGCTTTTTCGCGTACCTGAGCGGTACTATATAATTGTTTTTTTTCTATCATTCAGTGTATACTAAAATTACAGGAATTTAAGGCTTACCTGTGTTTTCTTTAAATTAAAGCTTAGTGAATTCTTCAAGCTTGGTTGTCCATCTTCTTTTGAGTAAATCTTGAAGTTTCGTAACTCAAACAAAAGTATTGATTTTGTGTCTCAATATGGAACTTTGGAATACTATATTACATCGATACCGGCATGTTAAGCAATAAAGAAGTAACGACTGATTATTTTCAAAAGTTCAAAACTGATATGTAAGTTAACAAAATATTACAAGGCAAAAAGCATACCAATCAAATCATTTCAGTCGCTTAGAGCCTGTTTAAAAATTAACCAATAGTTTGTTTATGCTATTTTTTGGCTCTACCTGCGTTAAATTTTTCAGGATAGCTATGGCTATCCCTTCAAAATTTGCCTTGGTTCGCACAAAAAATAAGCTATAAACAATTCTATCATTAAAATTTAAACAGGCTCTTATATTTGCACGGAAATCTGTAACCAGGCGGATTACAGTAAAAAGAAGACAGGTTTCTTCGGTTTTGTTTCAAAAGCATATATATTTTGGAATAATCAGGACCATCATTAATTGATAGAATATTCATGAAAAAGTGGTTTTTACTGCTTAGACAAGCTATTTCGGGTACAGATCAAGAGTATACTAGTGGTAGTATCAAAATGGCTATTTTCTTACTGGCGGTACCTATGATCATGGAAATGATTATGGAATCTTTGTTTGCGGTAGTTGATATTTATTTTGTATCTCAAATTAATATCGTCGCCGTTGCGACGGTCGGTCTTACGGAATCCGTCATTACACTGGTATACTCGGTTGCTATTGGATTGAGTACTGCCGCTTCGGCAACCATTGCCAGAAGAGTAGGGGAGGGTAATCCTGATCTAGCCAAACGTGCCATAGGGCAAGTGATATTGTTGTCGTTGTTGATTTCCGTAGTGTTGGCGGTGATAGGTGGTGTGTTTGCCAGTGATATTCTTCGTTTGATGGGGGCCGATGAAGATGTCATTCGGGAGGGAACCACATTTGCAAGAATTCAATATTTGAGTGCACCTGTGATTATTTTACTGTATTCATTGAGTGGCGCACTGCGTGGTGCGGGTAATGCTTCTACGGCTATGCGATCGCTCATTATTGCCAATGGTCTTAATATGGTTTTAGATCCGATACTGATATTTGGAATTGGAGCTATACCTGCATTTGGAGTTACTGGTGCTGCTATTGCCACGGTTATTGGTCGCTCAGTTGGCGTTTTTTATCAGTTGTACGCTTTGGGTAAGTCGCGTTTTGCTATTAGAATCAGCGATCTGATACCGAATAAAATCATGATTCAAAATATTTCAAAAATTACTGCTGGAGGTACTGGACAGTTTTTGGTTTCTTCCGCAAGTTGGATATTCCTCACACGGATTTTGGCAGAGTTTGGCAGTGATGTAGTCGGCGGGTATACCATAGCCATTCGAGTCATTATTTTTACTTTACTTCCGGCGTGGGGCCTAGCGAATGCGGCTGCTACTTTGGTAGGCCAAAATTTAGGAGCCAAGAAGCCAGAACGTGCGGTTACCTCCGTTTGGTTATGTGCCAAATACAACCTTATTTTCCTTTTAACTTTGGCTGCTGTATTATTTGCTAGTGCGGATTTGATCGTTGGTTGGTTTACTACCAATGCCGAGGCTATTGCAACTGGAACACAGGTACTGCGCGTATTGACGCTTGGATATGGGTTTTATTCGTACGGCATGGTGATGGCGCAATCTTTTAACGGTGCTGGGGATACCAAAACACCCACTATACTTAACCTCATCTGCTTTTGGGTGGTTGAAATTCCACTTGCTTATTTTTTGGCGATAGTGCTGGAACTGGGTCCTATTGGCGTATTTATCTCCGTCCCAGTAGCCGAATCCTTATTAGCTGGCTTGGGAATTTGGTGGTTTAAAAAAGGGAAGTGGAAGTTGGTTGAGGTTTAGAAAAGGTACTTTTTATTTCAAAACCATTAGCCACCGTTGGGGCATTAGCCCTGAAATATTCGTAGAAATCTAAAACAAACCAATTACATAGGGGCGTAGCTCCGACATCTTAAAATCAATGGTCACGGTACCCTTAGAATTATTCGTTCCAACTGTTTTTTTGATAATAATTGGAAAGTGTATCAAAGATTTTTTTTATAAAAATTCATTTCACAACTATTAGCAATTCAAAATCCCCATTAGGATAGATCGTAATATTTGTTTTATAACAGGGCCATGATTGGTTTTTCTTGATCGTCGTAATGGGAAAACATCAAACCTTTTTCGCCACCAAAAATAGCTCTTCGTCTCCTAATAAAAACTGATCCGCCTCGATGGAAGAGTAGGCTCCCATAATCTTAAAGCCGGCTTCTTCTAGCATAGCGCATATTTCCGAAAGCGTGAAGATGTATTGCTTTACCTGATGTGTAACTTTTTCAGTTCCAGATATAAAAGTTTGTTCTGCTTCGATACAACCTTCGATCGCGTTGTATTCGTTTTGTGCCAAATAGGTGATTTGGTCACCAACAGGCATCCAGTTCCGTGTTTGGAAATTGGTAAAAATATTATCTGCCAAGTTTTCGGTATGAATCGCCAGATTTCCACCTTTTTTCAAATGGCTGGCAATCATATGAATCATTTTTTTGAGCTCATTTCTTGGGAAGAAACTAAAACTATTACCAAAGCAGTAGGCAGCGTCAAATGCTCTATTATCAAACTGAATATTGAGGACATCCATACAAATGACCTCAATACCCAGGTTTTTCTTTAAGCTTTCCTTTTCAAGCTCGTCGCAGTATTCCTCCGAAATATCAACGCAGGTTAAAGCGCAACCGTCTGTGGCCAGCGGTATTGCATGCCTGCCATAGCCAGATAATACATCCAGTACTTTGTAACCGGCTTCAAGCTCCAAAACATCCCATAAAAAATCGGTTTCCAGAATGGTAAATTCTTCGTCCTGATGTTTCTTCCAGGCGATTTGAGGAAGTCCTTTGAAGTAGGTATGATACCAAGCCATTGCGTCAAGTTTTTTTTGATTTGCGCAAAAGTACAAAGGAAATGTCAAACCGACTGATTAATGTTTTTCAGCAGTTTTCTGGCAACATGCTGGCAACTTATCGTGCGATTTCTCGTCAGCGACAAGGTCATTGGCATCATAACCTGTTTTAACGATTGTTTGTTTTATCGCCTCTTCGTTGGTACGTTTTGGGTTGTATTTTACGGTAACCACGTTTTTGTCTAGGTCAAGAATCGATGCCGTAACCCCTTTCGAAAGTCCCAAATTACGTTCAATACGTTCCTTACACATTTCGCAAATCGCAGAAGTTTTTATTTTGACTTCTTTTTCTTTTTGAGCAAATGCAAAGCCTGTTACCAAAAAAAATGTTGCAATGAATGTTATTAAGTTCTTTTTCATGTTTCTGTTTTTTTATAATTGAAAAAATGGAATTCTGTTTCACAATCCCTTTTCAGGGGTTTCTACCGTCGTTTAATGGTCCTATTAAGGTTTATTCAATTGCTTTCGGCTCACTGCTGAAAGTATTTGTTAATTATTCGTGGCTATGTTGCGTAGTGTCTGTATCCGCCAAAGCCACTTCCTGTAAATCCATGTGGCATACCGGACAGGTACCGGCTTCATGGTATTGTTTATCACCTTCACACTGCATGGGGCAAGCGTATGTTTTTTCTGTTACTACTTCCGTTTCAACGGCTTCTGTTTGTTCTGTTTTTTCCTGGTTGCCCGAGCATGCCATCAAAAACATAAATCCCACTGATAAAAGTAATTTGTTCATTTCTAGATAATTCTGGTTTAGCTTATTTTGTCAATTGTTTTTCTGGTACTATGGTGCTCTTTTTTAAATTGGCCTGGTGTGACTCCAGTTATTTTTTTGAACTGATTACTCAAATGCGCTGGGCTGCTATAGGAGAGTCGCCACGCGATTTCGCTCAATGTAAGTTCGTTGTAAGAAAGCCATTCCTTAGCCTTTTCAATTTTGAGTGCTATGATATATTGTTCAATGGTTTGGCCGGTTTCGGTTGAAAACAAATTGCTCAGGTACGCATATTCATAACCCGTTTTACGGGCCAGATAATCGGAATAATTAACGGACTCTGGTTTCTGAGCTTTTAGGTACTGAATTTCCTCAATGAGTAAGGTTTTTATCAGTTCAACGATCGTAAGCTTTTTATCTTCCAGTAACTCAAATCCATTTTCAATTAAGGTACTTTTAACCAATGCTAGTTCGGTCTCATTCAATTCATTTTCGGTGTCTACATCTCCCAATGTGACCGTAGCAAGTGGAACGCCAATTTTATAAAGCTCCTCTGTTACTACCTTTTTGCAACGGTCGCAGACCATGTTTTTAATCAATAGCTTCATTATCGGGTCATTTTATACCGTACTCCCAAATAAACCATTCGTCCGGTAATGGGCCCCCATGCCATACTAGCGTCAAAGGTTTTTCCAAATGGATCGTTGGCTCCGAAAATAGGGTTGTTTTGTCTAAAATTGCTTAGGTTTTCTCCACCAAGGTAAATATCCCATTTTGGAAAAGTACGTGTTATTTGCGCATTCAGATTAATAAAGGTTGGCGACCAGCTCCAACCTGGATCATTGGTGTTAAGTCCTTCATTAGATCCCAGTTTTACCAAACGTTTCCTGCCATTCCACTGCAAGGTTGCATCGAATTTCCATTTGTCGTAAGGTAAGGCATATTCGGCATTAAACAGTATCCTATGACGGCTGATCATCATTTGTGGAGTGAGTGCTAAGCTACCGTTCTCTTGTTGTAATGATTGTCTTACATCAAAAAGACGGTATGCAAATTTCAGGTCAAAACGCTTCAACGGATTCAAATTGGCTTCTGCCTGAAAACTATTCGCATAGGCGGTTCCGTTCAAATTATAGAATTTCAAATATTGGTAATCTTCAAAATCGGCCACTACTTTGTTCACGAAATTGGTTCTATAATAATCCACAATAAAGTTTCCTTTCATGTTGCCAAGGGTATAGTCGTGTGTGAGGCTGGCACCAAAGTTCCACGACACTTCTGGGCGTAGTTGATCCAAAAATTGAACCGTTCTGGAGCTTACCAAATTGCCATAGTATTCTGCAAATGGATTCGCAACTCTAAAACCTTTTCCGACGGAAGCGCGCAAGGCGGTTTCGTTGGTTAAGCTGTATTTGAGGTGTAAGCGTGGTGTCCATTGCGTGCCATACAAATTGTGAACATCCACTCGTCCGCCTGCTACGGCTACAAATTTATCGAGATGGTTGTAAGTATATTCAAAAAATGCGCCAGGAACCGATTCATTTCTATTTCGGACAAGGGTACCATAGTTTTCTTTATACTGATCCATTAAATAACTTAGTCCGGTTTTGAAGGAGTGATTGGTACTTCCAATAATAGACTGATAGATTAAATTGGTATAAAACGTATTTTGGCGTCCATTGTAATCGGTGGTTCCAAAATAACTTTTGGAGTCATGAGAGGTTGCGTTTACAATCCATCCCAATCCTTTATATGGTTTGTTGGGGAAAAGCCGTGCCAGTTTAGAAAAGAACTCGTAACGGTTGATATTTGCACCAAAACCATATACAGCGGTGGAGCCTTTCATGTCGGATTTGAAGTCATTTTGGCCACCCAGACGATCTTCTGAAAGTACTTTTGCTCCAAATTGCCAAACATACTTCTCGCTTTGGTATTTCCAGCGATTCAAGAAATTAACCTGATTGTAAAGTGGTAAGTCCAGAAAGCCATCCTGGTTTTTATCCATTCTGTTTTTCAAAGCACTGCCGTGTGAGAGTAGGGAAGTACTCCATTTTTTATTGAGCTGATGGGATAAATTCAAATTGATTTCACCACGCCCGAAGCTATTTACATAGGTGTTGAGGTATAGTTTTTCGTGGGTATCTGGCTTTTGTAATTCCACATTTATTTGCCCCGTCATAGACTCGTATCCACTCACCACCGAACCTGCTCCTTTTCCAATATCAATGGACTGGATCCAGGTGCCCGGAATAAAGTTCATCCCAAAAGTAGCTGCTAAGCCGCGAATATTGGGAATGTTTTCAACATTGGTTTGAATATATTTCCCGTTCAATCCCAACATTTGGATTTGCTTGGAACCGGTCACCGCATCCGCGGAAGATACCGAAATGGCCGCGTTTGTTTCAAAACTTTCAGAAAGGTTGCAGCATGCTGCTTTGGCCAAGGTACGGGTAGTGATAATTTCTGTTTGGTGCGGCGACAGTCGATCGATGGTACTGGCATTTTCGCGGATCGTTACCTCTTCCAAAGACACATCATTGGTCAGTATAATCTGGATTTCACTTTCTCCGGAAATTTTGATCGTATCGTTCAGGAAGCCTACAAAGCTAACTACCAGTTGGTTGGATTTGGCGCGAAGGGGTATGGTAAAATGACCTAGTGAGTCGGTAACGGTGGCAGTGCTACTGCCCGACCAATAGACATTTGCACCCGTAAGCGGAAGGATTTTGTTGGTGCCAGTAGTTCTTTCATTAACTGTTCCTTGTAACCGTTGTGCTTTCACTACTATTGAGGTTAACAATAGTGCTACTATAATTCCGTAAATTTTCATTGCTAGTTATATAATCATTAAATACCATGTGATATTCCAAAACAATAGCGTATGTTTTGGATTAAATGCTTGTATTTGAATGAATCATATTAAGAATGACTGGATAAAAAAGCGCATAGTTTTCCCATGGTAGCGGGAAGAAAAGGATACTATTTGTAGTAATTTATCGCTATGTGGTAAACTCCATTCGGAATTTAAAAACACATAGGATTTATTAGCCCAAAATAACCCATTGGTACCTAAAACGAAAGATTTTAGTAAGCCAGCATTACCGATGGTTACCAGTTCTGCTTTGTGAAACTTATGTTCTACTTTGCAGCAATCTGTTTTGGTAAAATAAGTTTTAGGTTGATCGGTCTTTACACTGGGTTTGGCACAACAAGCACTTGTCGAGTTTGTTGTCTGTATCCCAGCTTTACTATTAGAAATATACCTTACCGACTTACCACTCATCAGACACTGATGTTCCACAAAGCCGTATCCAACACTGCTAAGCAGTATCAGAAACGCCATCGTAATGGTAATTGATTGATATATTTTCTTTTTAAACATAGGATGGTTTAATACCATGGATGCCAATAATTTGGCACAAAGTTACAATTTATTAGTTGATTTCGGTGGCATCGTAGCCAGCTGTTTTCAAAAGTGTACTAATTTCCTCGGCATTATGCTCCGTTGAAATCGTTAATATCTTATCTGTATTTTGTAAATCTACCGCCCAATTTTCTATCTGGGTGTCGTTGTTAAGCACCGGCGTGATCGTGGCGATACAGCCTCCGCATTTAATATTGGTTTTGAATTTTAAAGTTTCCATTGGTTAATTTATGAGTGTTTTTTATTCCGCCCTTAGCTCCTTGAAGAGGGGGTTAGGGGCGGAGTGGTAAATATTATACAAAGGTCATGAAAAATGACTTGAATGTTTTACACAATTTTAATTCGCTTTTACACAGTTTTTGGAAATCCAATATTTAGAGTTTCAATCTTTTTAACCGAAGACTATTCGCCACCACCGAAACAGAGCTCATCGCCATGGCACCACCCGCTATCATGGGGTCTAGTAAAAAACCAGTAAAGGGGTATAAAATTCCTGCTGCTATGGGTATTCCAATCAAATTATAGATAAAGGCCCAAAATAAGTTCTGACGAATGGTAGCAACGGTGGATTTGCTCAGTTTTAGGGCCTTCGGCAGAACCAATAAATCGGACGTAATTAAAGTGATTTTTGCAACATCCATAGCAATATCGGATCCACGCCCCATGGCAATACTTACATCCGATATTGCTATGGATGTTGCAAAAATCACATCCGCCTGTACTAATGCTTGGGAGTCATTGATTCCGTCTCCCACCATGGCCACTACTTTGCCTTCCTGCTGCAAATGCTTCACAAATTTCATCTTATCGTCCGGCTTCATTTCGGCTTCATAATGCGTTATGCCTAATTCCGTAGCAACGGCGGCGGCCGTTTGGTGGTTGTCTCCAGTAAGCATATAAACGGCAATGTTTTGGCGATGTAATGCCTGTACGGCTGCTTTGGAAGAAGCTTTAATTTGATCTGCAATAGCAATAATGGCGATCAACTGATTGTCAGTACTTACACCTACTACTGTTTTAGCTTGTTTTTGCAATGTTAACGCCTCTTCCTTTAATGGGTTTTCAATGGTAATTCCATCTGATTCTAAGAATTTGAGCGTACCTATTTTATAGGACTTACTTTCGTAAAATCCAGCAACGCCACTACTTGTTATGGATTCAAAGCGTTCCATTTCGCCGATAGTAGGTTGCTCAATAAAGTTTACAATCGCTTCGGCAAGTGGATGTTCCGATCTGCTTTCCAATAGTTTTATCGCGGAGAGATGTGTTGGTTTATCGGTGACCGATTCGGACCAAATGAGATCTGTAACGTTTGGTTTTCCTTCGGTAATAGTACCGGTTTTATCAAGAATGATTGCATCAATTTTATGAGCAGTTTCTAAACTTTCGGCATCACGAATCAGGATGTTATGTTCGGCACCTTTTCCTACACCCGCCATAATTGCGGTGGGGGTGGCAAGTCCTAATGCACAAGGACAGGCTATGACCAATACCGATACGGAGGCTAATAGGGCATGTGTAAGGGCATTTTCCCCACCAAAAGTGAGCCATACCACAAAAGTTACAATGGCAATGGCCATTACTATTGGTACAAAAATCCCAGCAATTTTATCGACCAGTTTTTGAACCGGCGCTTTACTACCTTGGGCGGTTTGTACGGTCTTGATAATTTGAGCAAGAACCGTCTGCTTACCTACTTTTTCAGCCTTGAAATTAAAGCTCCCTTTTTGGTTGATTGTACCCGCAAAAACCTGATCTCCTTCTTTTTTTTCAGAGGGAATGGGCTCGCCTGTTAACAAGCTTTCATCCACGAAGGAGCTTCCACTAACAAGGATACCATCGACGGGTATTCTTTCACCCGATTTAATGATGATTTCTTCGTTTTTCTGGATCTCCTTGGTAGGTACCTGAACAATTTGGCCGTTTCGAATTACTGAAACGGTTTTTGGCTGCATACCAATCAGTTTTTTGAGTGCTTCGGTAGTGCCCGTTTTAGCTTTCTCTTCCAATAGTTTTCCTAATAAGATAAAGAAGATAATCACCGTGGCAGCTTCGAAATAAACATGAGGCTCTAACCCTTTGGAATACCAAAAGTCAGGATTGAAAGTATTAAATGTGCTGAAGATAAATGCGATTCCGGTACTCAGAGCTACCAAAGAATCCATATTGGCCTTCCCTCGTTTGGCTTGATTGAATGCGTTTATAAAAAAACTTTGCCCAAACTTAGCCAAAACGGTAAGCGATAAAACGAGCATAATGTAATTACCATATGCCATGTCCATCAAGAACATTCCGATAATCACCACAGGCAGAGACAAAATGCCTGCCCAGATCGTTTTGGTTTTTAGCGCCTGATAACTAGCTTTTTGGTTGGCTTCCTGTTCGGCAAAGGCATCGTCTTCATCATCTTCTATGATTAAGCCATACCCTATTCCGTGCAATACCTCGTCTAGTTCTGCAAAGCTTGTCTTGTCTTTTTCAAGTTCCACAATCACACTTTGATTGGCATAATTTACTTGAGCATCTATTACACCCGGAGTTTCTTTGAGTAAGGACTCCACGCTTACTGCACAAGCAGCACATGACATGCCGGTGACGGGTAAGGTTGATTTAAAGGTATTTATGGTGGTTTCCATGATTTTTCTTTTGCTTTATACAAAAGTAACAAGTAAGGAAGCTGGGTTGTTACATAATTATTATCGGGAGTTGTAAGATTATAGGTTAATTCAACTAGTAAGGTATGGCAGTGGTTATTAATGTTCGCGATTAGCCTAATTTTGTCCCATTCGGTAACAGCATGTCGGGGCTACTAAGTATTACTTCTCCATCGGGAAGTGAGTATCCGGTAACGAGTACTTCAGAGATAAAATTGGCAATTTGCTTAGCGGGGAAGTTTACAATACAAAGCACCTGCTTGCACATCAGCTCTTCCTTGGTATACCTTGCCGTGATTTGTGCCGAACTGTTTTTGATTCCAATTTCAGTGCCGAGGTCAATTTTTAACTTGTATGCTGGCTTGTGAGCAGCTGGGAAATCAGCAACTTCGATGATCGTGCCAACACGAAGATCAACTTTTTCAAAATCATGCCAAGTAATTATATGCATTGTAGACTTAGATTAGAATTTTTGATACTGCTGCTTTTAATAATAAATTACAAGATAATTAGTAAAAGTTACGTATAGATAAATCATTTAGATTGATTATGAGAAATTCCCTTTTGGTAGTGCTGGTACTTTTAACAATGAATGTATATTCCCAAAAATCTATTTTTTACATCGGCAGTGGTCAAAAAGGACCCGATGCCTCGATCACCTTAGCCGAGTTGAACCTGCAAAATGGTGAAATTTCTATTAAAGACACTGTAAATAATTGTTCCGGCCCTGGCTATCTCGCTATTTCTTCTAACAAAAGAAACCTTTATGCGGTTTCAGCAGATAATAAAATCAATGCATTTTCGATTGGAAGTGATCATCACTTGGCCTTCCAAAACGCGATGTCTTCTTTTGGAGAGAATCCCTGTCATATTTCCGTGCACCCAACTGGTACTATGGTTTATACCGCCAATTATTCTGGTGGTACGTTCAGCGCCTATTCTGTTGCCAAGGATGGAAGTATTGACAAGGTTATATTTACAGATCAGTACCGTGGCTCAGGGCCAAATACTAAAAGACAAGACCGGTCACATGCGCATTATGCTACTCCGACTCCTAATGGCAAGTTTGTGCTAGTTACGGACCTTGGCGCTGATAAAATTATGAATTATAAAGTTTCCGTGAAGAAAAACAAGCTAGTACCTAACCCTAAACAACCCTATTTTACGAGTGCTGCTGGGGCAGGGCCACGCCATTTAGTGATACATCCCTCAGGTAAATATCTTTTTTTACTTAATGAACTTACCGCCACAGTGACAGCATGTAGCCTTGATAAAGATGGCGTGATAAAAGAAATTGCCAGCTACCAAACTGCTCCTCAGGATTTGTCGGTAGGGAATACTAGTGCTGCAATACATTTACATCCAAATGGCAAGTTTGTATATGTATCCAATCGCGGGTATAATGCCATTGGAGCATTCAAAATCATGGAGGATGGCCGTTTAGAGAAGGTGGGGGACGTACGCCAAGGTATTCAAATACCCCGTGATTTTAATATTGATCCAACAGGGAAATTTATGGTGGTTGCTAACCAAACCAAGAATAATTTGGTAGTGTATTCGGTGAATTCTGAAACTGGCGAACTTTCGTTTTTGCATGAAAGTGTGGATACAAAAGAACCAATATGTATTACTTTTTTGGACGGTAAGTAAGGTTTAGCTATTCTGTTGGGTATTTAAATGATCTTATCATGACTTTTTTAGTATTGCAATCGGTAGTAGGCTTTCAGCTGTCAAATCCATCCAGAAAACGATATTCAAACAGATTGTGGATTTCGTTTTTTGGATCAAAAATTCTATACATAAAACCTGTTGTGATAAGACCTACTATTTAAATATTATTTGATCAACACTTGGGTAGTCAAGAAGTTTCGAGAAATCGGTTTTCCAGAAATCAAGGTCCAATAATTGTCCCTTAGTATCTTTGGTCAGAGTAATAACTACTGGCGTACCGTCGGTATCGATGTATTCCACCTGAATCAGGTCACCGTCGTATTCGTGTGCACCAGTACCAAGGCTAATACTTCCCATCTTGCCACCTTCGTATTCATCTACGTTTTCAGGTAGGGGGAAATTGGCTGGATCAAGATCAAGTTTATGTAATAGCAGGTGGAGGAGTGCTATTTCGTTTGGACGGATGGCACGGATCTGGCTCATGATAAAGTTGCGTTTTCGGAGTCTTGCTTTAAATCGGTTCGCCATTTGCTCGCTTTTTTACTGACAAACCAAAATGATACGGCTAAAATTGCAAAGAAAAGACCTTTATTGGTCCGATCCCAAAAGTATTCGAAATAACGGGTGTAGATATTGAGTAGGAAAAAAATAAGGCTAATATCTCGAAGTGTTTCTAAGTTCTCCTTTAAAGCATAATAGATAATACCGACCAGTAAAATAGAGTAACCAAGCGCCCAATACCAAAAATAGTTTTGTTTGGTAATGGTCCATTTTTCCATATCATCATAATTTCCGAAAATGGATAGCGTCCAGGCTGCAAAAAGAAACAGCACCAACCCGATTTTATAGGTACTGTCTCCAAAGTTTTTGAGTAGCACTATTTTGGAAATAAGGAAGGAGCTAACCCAGATAACCAGCCCGAAAATAGTCATTCGGAGTGGGTAGTTCATCCCAGCAAATTGATAGCTTCCATTTGCCCAGAAATGGGTTTGGGCGGCCCACCATCCAGCAGAAGCCAATATGGCGATGAGCCATAAAATTTGAGATCGAAGTGTAGCGGCAATGCTACCGTATGCCAAAGTGGCAAACAATAGTGGTAAGGAATAGTTTTCGTCGAAAATGCTGAAACTCCTAGTCCAATAAGCAATCGCTATGCCGACGGTCATGGAAATCGCAATATAGAGGCTTTGGCTGCTGGCTTGGTCATCAGGCTGTTTGAGGATACGCTTTTTGGTATAAAAG
>CAXBLH010000046.1:0-19497 GCA_963976315.1 uncultured Dyadobacter sp. | reverse complement strand
GTTTCTGCTGTGGTATAGGCTATATTGGCCACAGTCGGTGGAGCAGGTGGAGTACATGCTGTGATAGTGACCGTTATCTTCGCTCTATTACTTTCGCAGTCAGTTACAGTTTGTGTAACCCAGTATTCCTGTATACCCGCGGTGGTAGTAGTAGGAATAGGGGCCGTTGCAGATCCTGTTCCTCCCGTAGCAGTACTATACCAGCTTAGGTTTGACCCGGTTGCAGTTAAGGTAACGGCTGTTTCTGCGGTGGTATAGGCTATATTGGCCACAGTCGGTGGAGCAGGTTTGGCCTTAATAGTAATTACACTACTTTCAGTACCCGTTAATGTGGGAGTCGCTGTTGTAACACGTATCTTATAAGTGGCCGCTGCAGTGGCGGCAATGGGTATTATGCCTGCTATCGGAGAGACGGTTCCCGTACCAATGGAGGTAGGTGTAGTAAACGAGCCCGTATTATCAGATAACTCAGCTGTAAAGATGGTTCCGGCAGGAATTGTACCGGTGGTGGTAAATGCAACTGAAGTGTTACTTCCCGCACATACTGTGGCTGGAGTGACCACTCCAGTGGTAATGGTTTGTGAATACGAAACAACTGACTTTAAGACAATTGTAAGTATTAAAAATATACTTTTCTTAATAAATGTTTTTTTCATGAACCTGTTCTTAAAATGCTATCCACTTTCCTGTTGACTTGTAAAGTTAGATATAATTTTCAAATTCACGGACTTAGGGAAGGTCGGTTTTGCGTTGGGTTATAGACGTATAGACGGTATCCATAATCCTTCTTCGAATTCTATGTGTATTAATAAGCTTATTTCTAGCATCGGGATTTACCCGATTTGAGAGAAAAACAAAAACTAAATCTTCATCTGGATCCACCCAAACCATGGTGCCTGTAAAGCCAGTATGGCCAAAAGAGTTGGGAGACGCTAAATCAGAAACATAGGTACTATTACCGCTACTCGGCGTTTTGTCCCAGCCTAGTCCTCGGTGGTGCCCGGCATCATAAAGTCGTGAAAAATAGGGTATGGTTTCTGGTTTGAAAAATTGCTTTTCGCCGTATTTTCCTTTCCAAAGGTTCATTTGATACAATATTGCCAAATCTCGAGCCGTGCCAAATAAGCCTGCATGGCCAGAAACTCCACCTACTTCTGCGGCCATCTGGTCATGAACCGTTCCCTGAAGAAGCTGGTTACGATAATAGTAATCTTGCTCGGTGGGGGCTATTTGGGAGGCTGGAAATCTATCTAGTGGCTTAAAGCCTAAATAGCTCAAACCAAGCGGTTCATAGAGGTGAGTGGATACATATTGATCTAAGGTGGTTCCAGAGATTTTTTCTATAACCTTTTGCAGTGTTAAAAATCCTAAATCACTGTATAAAAAATTATATTTTCCTGATTTTAATTTTTTATTGTTCATCGGTGACTGTACAATCCACTTCCAAACCGAATCCTTCAATATGGGTTTTGCAAATAATTTGGGTGCAATTTGCATGGTGAATGTACTGTCTTTTTGACCACTGTAATAGGCTCCTAAAAGTCCGCCCCCTTTCGTTTTTGTCCTATCCCATAAAGAGGGGTAGAATGCCACAAGTCCTGATTGATGTAGGAGCAGGTCTCTAATTGTGAAGTTTTCTTTATTGGTTGCTAACAGTTCGGGTAAGTAATGAGAGGCTCTTTCATCAAGGTCAATTTGTTGATTGTCATACAATAACATAATAGCTTGTAAAGTGGCGGTAACCTTGGTAAGTGAGGCCAAATCGTATAGCGTATGCGTATTGACTCTTTCTTTAGTACTGTAATCTTGATAACCAAATTGCTTATTATAGACGATTTTACCAGACCGGGCTACCAAAATTTGACAGCCTGGAAAAGCATGCTCGTCTATGGCAGCGCTGGCAATTGCATCAATTTTGTCTAGGTTCTTTCCATTCATGCCAACGTTTTCTGGGTTGGAAGTGGAAAGTCTGTTTGTTTTACTAGTTTTTACACCCGTTCCATAGTTAAATGCTAGGACAGAAACTGGTAACGTTCCTTCTGAACTTATAGCGCCAAATAGGATCTGGGGTACAACTTCCTGTTGCTCATCACCATCCTGATTCGCACAAATCATCACGTCGGTATCCGGGAAGAATGATAAGCTATATGGTGTTCCAAATACACATAAAACTACTTTTTTGCCTTTTTCTTTGAGCTGTTTTACGAAGGATGCGGCGAATGGATTCACGCTATAATTTCTACGTGGCCGTGAAGATATACCATGAACATCAACGATTACAACCTCATACTCCTCTAAGTATCCCAACATTTCTGAAATATCATTTTGATTTTCGGGGCCGTTATAAAAGGAATATAGGCGAGCTGGTTTATAGAAGGAAACCATGTCCTGAAATTTCGAACTTCTCCCGTTTCCGATAGAAACAGAGGCGATTTTTTGGTTTGAGCTGCTGCTTAATGGTAAAATCCCTTCATCGTCTTTAACCACTGTAATGGATGCCGCCACTAATTTATGGATGAGTGCTGTACTTTCTTGTGGGTTGAGGTCTTGGGATAAATTAGCTAGCTGGATAGGTTCATAATGATTCAGCCCCACCCAGTATTTGGCTTGTAAAATTCTTTTAACTTTGTCGTCTATAATTTTTTCACTGATCTGCCTAGAGCTAATGGCCTCTTTTATGCGGGTAATAGTCGCTGCAACGCTTTCGGGGAAAAGCAAAATGTCGTTACCAGCGATTAAAGCTTTGAGGTTAACATCAGGGGCTGATCCCGACTTTAAAACACCTCTCATATTCATAGCGTCAGTAAATACTAGCCCCCGAAAGCCAAGCTCCTTACGTAGCACACCGTTAATGACTTTTTCAGAAAGTGAGCTGGGTAACTTTGGCGTATTGTCTAGTGAAGGAATATTCAAGTGTCCACTGAGTACGCCCATCAGGCTGTCGGCTATTAATTTTTTATAAGGGTAAAGGTCGGTATTGAAAAGCTCTTCTTTGGTATGTGATAATACTGGTAAAGTAAAATGGGAGTCTGACTCTGTATCACCATGGCCCGGAAAATGTTTTGCCGTAGCTATGATGCGATTATGTTGAAGCCCCTTCATATAGGCAATCGATTTTACAGCTACATTTTCTTTATCCTCCCCAAAAGAGCGAATACCAATTACAGGATTTTTAGGATTACTATTAATGTCGGTAACGGGTGCAAAATTAATATGGATGCCTAAACGTTTGCACTGTCGGGCAATATCGCTACCCATTTCATAAATCAGATGATTGTCGGAAATGCTTCCTAAGACCATTTGTTTGGGATAGGAAAGGGTACTGTCGAGGCGCATACCTAGGCCCCATTCGGCATCAATACCAATTAAGAGTGGTATTCTAGATGCTGCTTGGTAGCGATTGGTAAGTTTTGCTTGCCGTATCGGACCACCTTGAAAGAAAATGAGTCCACCTAAGTGATACTCCGTTATTAGTTTATCTATATAAGAGTAATGCCTCTCATCGCGATCCGAGTAGGCTGCAATCATAAATAGTTGGCCTATTTTCTCGTCAAGTGTTAAGGTTGAAAAAGTACTATCCACCCATTTCGATTCTGGTAGCACAATGATCGGACTCTTATGTTTTACCTTTGATTTTAAGGCAGGAGCAGGTGGAGCCTGACTTTGGCTAGAAGGGGTAAAAACTGATTTTTCTATTAATTTTAGGGCATCAGTTACCTCAGAACTTAGCATTATTCCTGCTAATACAATAAAAAAGAGGTACCCACGGTTTTTCAACCAATATGCCATGATAATAAATTTGTCGATGAATAATGTATCTTTTTCAATGCTATAATTGTGATACTACAAGTATAACGTTTTTTTGTAGTAATCAATTCGGTAAATAGACAGTCTAATTTAATTCTAATAACCTGAACCACGTTTAACGGTGCTACGGGGCATTATTGGGTTAGGTTCCTAAAACTTTCTTCCAAGGAACCGCCCTTTTTTTGTAATTCAAGGAGGCTCGAATCGTTTACGATTTTACCTTTGTTGATAATAATGACCCGGTTACACAAAGCTTCTACCTCTTGCATAATGTGGGTCGATAATAAAATCGTTTTATTAGCACTAACCTGTTTTATTAATTCCCGAATTTCTAAAATTTGATTAGGGTCAAGGCCTGTAGTGGGTTCGTCAAGTATGAGTACTTGAGGGTCATGCAGTAGTGCTTGTGCTAGTCCTACTCTCTGCCTGTAGCCCTTGGATAGTTGACCAATTTTTTTGCCTTGCTCCACGCTTAATCCACACTTTTCTATCATCTCCTTCACTCGCTGGGAACGTTTGATACTGGTTATCCCATAAAGTTTTCCCGAAAAATCAAGGAATTCTTTTACGTACATATCCAAGTAAAGCGGGTTGTGTTCAGGCAAGTATCCGATAGTTTGTTTAGCCAATAGGGGGTTTTCCTGGATATTATTCGTAGCAACTGTTACCTGCCCAGAAGTTGATTTAAGATAACCCGTTATGATTTTCATGGTCGTAGACTTTCCTGCTCCATTTGGCCCAAGAAATCCCACTATCTCACCTGGTTTTAGCGCAAATGAAATGTTATCTATTGCAAGTTGAGAGCCATAGTTTTTGGTGAGGTTAATTACTTCAATAGACATGAAACCATAGTTAAGGTATAAAACAAAAGGATAACCAAATGGAGGAAGCCATTCAATTATCCTTTTAAAATAACAACAATAGAACTATACTTTCAAAAATAATTTATTTTTATACAGTAAATACATAAATGCCCACTGCACTCCTATGAAGGCAATAACTTCTCCTACCTTCGCAGCACCCTCTGGTAAAAAGCTAAGAATCCCGCCAAATAGTGCTTCGGCTGTATATCCAAAATTGATATAATCGCTGGCCATGTAGATCACGATAGAGTTCATACCAATTACTACGAAAAAGAATGTCCATTTACGGAAATTCAAAACATCAATTACCCAGTAGAAAAGCGCAAGTAGTAAGGTACTAAACCCTCCTGCACATAATACAAAGGAGCTTGACCAAAGGTTTTTATTGATTGGAAAAAAATAATCCCAAACCAGACAAAGCATTAAGCTTGTGATTCCAGCTGCAATTAAATAGATCACTTTATTGCCTTTTGAAATTATTTCCTCTTTGGTTCTTAATAATTCCCCCGCAAAGATTCCCATTAATCCCGTACAAATTGCTGGAATAGTAGAAACTAATCCTTCGGGGTCATGTATCGTTAAGTAAAGTTTTCCAGGAATCAGGATCTGGTCAAAATAACTTGCTGGGTTACACGCCATGGTTAACAGCCCTGCTCCGCATCCAGGAACGGGATAGAGCATCATAAAGGCGTAATATCCTAGTAAAATGCCTGCAAACCATATCCATCTGGCTTTCCAATCAAAATAAAGGTATATGATTTGCGCAAACATACCGGCCAACCCGATACGTCCGAGCACACTTGAGTAGCGCATATCGGCCCAAGCGGTGTGGAAAATACCATTATTGTAAATAATGCCTAGAAAGACAAGGATTAATCCCCTTTGAATGACTTTTCTTAATAGCAATGTACGATCTACCCCTTTTTCTAAGCGGCTTCCGATCGAAAAAGGAGTGGAAACTCCGGCCATAAAAAGGAAGGTAGGGAAAATAAGATCAAAAGCTCGGAACCCATTCCAGTCAGGGTGGGTGAGTTGTTGTGCCATGATAATCGCCCACGACCAGCCGGTAACCTTCGCCAAAGTGTAAAAAATTTCTTCTCCTCCTGCAATCCAAAACATATCAAAACCTCGAAGAGCGTCTAGAGATAATAATCTATTGGAGGACTTACTGGTAGTTAAAGTGGGATTTTGTGTTCCGGTTAGACTTTCTTCAATATTTTCTGACATGCACTTGATAAGGTTAATTTTTTTCTCAATAAACCTACTGAAAAAACCTTTGAGAATACTAGTTGAAATTCCAGTTTTTTACAACAAAGTTTTATTTGCTTCACCTAGATCGATGGTGCTAACAGCTTAAAGTATATTTTGGAATTTAGTTTAAAGATTCATTCGTCTTTCCAATTTAATTGGTTGTAATCCGAATTATTGATATACTTGAACACATAAAATGAAAAAAGAAACGGATTGGAAAATACTTTACTCTTCAAAATTAGCTTTGTTGTTTTTAATGTGTTGCTAAGTGGTTGGCTATTGATTCGGTATTTCAAATATGGTAAGGGATCCAATTTTTCCAGTGGGACTGATTTTTTTCCTTTAATAGCCATGGTACTTTTTACCTTTTTGTCAAGATGGACTAATATGGTAAACATTGAGCCCAGTGTTGACACCAGTACCTGGATCGCCTCCACGCTTGCCTTGAATACTTTTCCAGATAAAATATGGACCTTGTTTAATTACACGGATTCACGTCCTTTTACGGTTCTACCCCTGTATCTGGTTAGTCTTTTTGGGGTATCAATCAATTATATATCCACCGAAATTATAGGCTTGGTATTATGGATTTGTACAGGCTTAATACTTAACAAAACTTTTCAACTATTTCTGACCAAGGAATTAGGCCTCCTCTTAACTTGGTTTTTATGGATGGTAATAGGAACTACGTGGCATTTTGACCATATAGCCTATAACTCTGAGCATATTGGAATATTGGCTATTACGCTTTGTTCTTACTGGTATTTAAAATTTAGAAAGTCAGAAAGAATAGAAATTTTTAGGGTTCTTGTACTGGGTCTATGTTTAGGCTGTTTACCCTATATTAAATTTCAAAATATTCCTATGGGGATAGTAATTGCCGCTTTTACGATGCTGGCATTCATAAAACTAAAGAATTGGAAGGCGCTTCTTGTACTCATCACTGGGGGAGTTTTGCCTACCATTTTGATTAATTTTTATTTTTGGACCTTAGGGAAGCTGTCTGATTTTTGGGTAAATTACTTTTGGAATTATTTTTACTATTCTTATAGTACCCAGTTTCAATCAATGCCTGTAAATGAACGATTTAGCGTTCACAGGACCTTCTTTTTTCTGTTAAACAGTGCTAATACTCGCTTGTTTATAGGTGGACTCTTAGGGGGGATTGTAATTCTTGCTTTCTGGTGGTTTCGCTCTAAGAAGGACTCTTTTGCAAAAGTTAATTTGAGATTTTCGGGATGGCTGCTTTTGACTAGTTTGTACGCTACTTTACAAGCAGGTAATAATTTTGATCATTATGTGCTTTATTTGTTCGTACCCTTAATTTATATAACAGGCGTGTTGGTGGGGGGGCTGAATTCTAAATTGCAAAGTATAGCGGTAGCAAGCTTTATAACCTTGATTTTAATTCAATCGATTGTAAATATTACCACTAGACACCCTTCTAGACCTGTGATTGATACCACCTTGGATGATAAAATTGTAAAGGAAATACAAGCTAATAGTACCGCTCAACAATCTATTGTTATATGGGGGTGGGTGGATCGGCTTTATTATTTGTCGGGCCGTGCAAATGGTTATCGTTTTCCCTATACGTATAATCTTTTTTTAGAATCAGAACTGCATGATTACAGGGTCATAAACTTTTTAGAGGATTTGGAGGCAAGAAAGCCCGAGTTAATCATTGATATTATGATCCCTACTTATTCCATGAATACTGAAATTGGTGGTAGGTTTGAGGATTACCCGAAGATTAGTAAATACATCCATCAACATTATCGCTATTTGAAAAATGTAGAGGGCGTTTTGTTTTATATAAAGAAGCACGGGGATTAACCAACCCCCATGCTAAATGTTGAATTTTAGAATTTATCCCACCAATTTTTTACTGCTTGCGTATCCCCGCCGATATTGTCAGCAGCTAGTTTGCTATTGGTAGCATTACTGGCCCTAGTGGCTGCAGGATATTTTAATCGCGTTGGAACCATCGTTACGTCTGGATCCAAACTTCCGGATGCTGGCGGTATGAACAAGGCCTTTCCGTCTGGTCTTAGGGGGTCTAACCTCAAACGTTCTAGCCATGACTGAATACCTTGCATATACATACCAAGCCATTTTTGTGTTCCTATTACATTCTTCCACGAGCCAGCTGCATAAGGGACTTTTTCAAGGTACGACGTGATCACGGCGTTGTCTGTAATTCCCCATTGATTCATGGATGCTTTTACGGCATTGTTATAAAGTACCGCTGCTGTTTCGGTTCCAACATTCATACCACGAGCTGCTGCCTCTGCTTTTATAAATGCTATTTCTGTATAAGTAATCATATAGCCCTTTGCGGAGCCGCTAAAGGAAACAGACCCAGGCTTGGATAAGCCAATCATCGTGGGTGTATTTGCTTCTAGTCCGTAGGGTTTGCCAATATAAACCCCATTTGTTTCATCTACACGTGCGAAAATTGGTAACCTTGGGTCGTTAGTTTCTTTTAAATAATTAAGAAACGTGGTGGTTACGGCAAATTCTACCAACGGACGTTCTACATTATTGTAGGGGAACCGATTGGTAACGGTACTAGTATTATAGGGGAAATAAACATCCTGACTTACCGCTGTGAGTGTGTTTTTGGAAGCTTCCTCTATGATCGTTTTTGCTTCTGCAGGCTTGGCATCTACCATACGCATGCCAATTCGCATTTTTAAGGCGTTGGCTATTCGAATCCATTGTGCAATATCACCGTTCGCAACAATATCACCCCGTATCGCGGTGGTAGGGTTAGCTTGTAATGTTGCGATTTGAGTGTTCAATGATGTGATCAAGGCGGTATACACATTTTCACCTTTATCGAAAACAGGCTGTGGAATAGATTCGCCTTGTAGGGCTTGGCTATACGGAATGTCCCGATACACATCCGTAAGAATATGAAACAGCCAGGACTTTAATATTTCTGAAACCGCCAGAATATTCGGGTTTTTTTCTGCTGGATGGCGGTCATAATAATGGGTTATTTCTTGCAAATCCATTAATGGGCCCGAGTACAAGCTGGTCCAAAGCGCGTCGTTGGTAAATAGGAATCGACTGTCCGAAGTTTTATCGGTTCCAGTCCAGTATTGAGAGAGCTCCATACCAATCCGCCCGTTATAATAAGTGTCATACAACAAGTCATTCGCTCGTTTTTCAGCGTTACCGAGCAGGAATTCGGGCTGCGTTTCACTGGATCGGGCGGGATCTGTGTTAATTTCTTCAAAATTGCTGCAACTTGCCAGAGCCACTACCGAAAGCGCAATTATATATTTTTTTATAGATTTCATCTTATTATGCTTTTAAAGAGTTTGACTAAAACGTAAAGTTGAGATTGAAGCCATAGCTCCGCACAGCAGGAAGGGCACCACCTTCAAACCCGATCTGGTTACCAATAGAGTTGGTAATATTAGCTGGATCTACATTCGGAGCATTACTTTTGATTAGCCATAGGTTTCTTCCGGTAAGCGTAAAGCGTATCGCTTGCATGTGCAACTTTTGAGCAAATGCATCCGGAACATGATAGCCCAGACGTACCTCTCTCAAATAAATAAAGCTACCATCATACAAATTGGCTTTGCTAATTCTGTTGCCCCCATCTGCATTGAAATGCGTGCGTGCCGAAACCACAATATCGTTCACAGTTCCATCTGCTTTTACACCTGGATTCACCAATCCATTCTCTCGGATATCACCCACTGCTGTTTCGTAAAACATCCCCGACTTATTTCCATACAAATTGGTGTAAGAGAAGAAATCGCCTCCTTTTTGGAAATCAATTAAGGTTGATAAGTAAAAGTTTTTAACCAAAAACATATTGTTAAATCCACCTATGAAATCAGGGTTGGCATCGCCTATGATTACCGGGGTTGCAGTAACATTATACGTGCCGTTGGCAGCTACGGTTTTGTTACCGTTGGCATCATATACATAATCCGTTCCCAGCATGGTACCCAAAGATTTTCCTTTTTCAGCCACCATGGATACTTTTCTAGTACGGCGCTCAGTTCCAATAATATAACGGTCGAGTCCTTGTATCGCATCACTTGTGCTATTCAAATCCAATACTTTGTTTTTATTTTTAGAGAAATTCAGTGCCATTCTCCATGAGAAATTCGCTGAGGTAATGGGGTTTATACCCAATGAAAGCTCGATACCTTTGTTTTGAACAGTACCACCATTTACTACCTTGGTAGTAAACCCACTTTCTGCGGGGACTTGTACATTCCAAATTTGGTTGGTTGTTTGGCGGTTATAATAGGTAATGTTAGTAGTGATGATGTCGTTAAAGAACTTGAAATCAAGACCACCTTCTACTTCGGATGATAATTCTGGTTTCAATCTACTGTTAAAGAGTACATCGGAGGTGCTTTGCAATGGGAAGTTTCCGAAAGGAGCCACGTAGTCATAGTAACGAGATACAGAAAACGGTTCCGCATCATTACCCACACGTGCGTAAGAGAGCCTAGCCTTTCCGAATGACATCCATTTAAGCTCAGGTAACACGTCGGAGAAAATAAAAGAACCAGCCACTGACGGATAGAAATAGGAAAAATTACCCGTTTGTTTGAGCGTCGAAGCCCAGTCGTTTCGGCCAGTAAGCGTCAAATAAAGATACTTATTGTATCCAAAAGTGGTGGAGGCGAATAAGGAGTTAATTTGCTTTTTGCTATAAGCGTTGGAAACACTTGCCGGTAGCGAGGAGTTTTGTAATACATAAACAAAAGGATTTTGTAGACCCCCGTTGGTATTACCGGCATCTATACTGGATTGGATACTAAGTATATTTCCACCAGCCACCGCTTCCAACGTAAACTTGGAGTCGGCAAAGGTTTTATTAATATTTAAGGTTCCTTGATAGTTGTTTTCATTGTTACTTACGGCACGTTTGGCATAAGATCCCACAAAGAATCCTTTGGCGCTCCTCACTTCATCTAAGTGGCTCAGGTAATCTGAAAACACCCTTACGTCTGCCGAAAGCCAATCCGTGATTTTATAGGTTAATCCAGCATTGCCAAAATAGCGGTTATTTTGGTCGGTGTTATAGCTTTCGTATTGGTTCCAATAAGGGTTTTGGGTAAATGCTGGTTTTTGGATGTTCCAAGCAGTACGGTTCCACGACTGTTCTGACCCGTCGGTATATTTATAATCGCTTAGGTAGGCATCATCAATTTGACGTTGACCGTACATCACATAGAACAACATGGGGTTGTTACCAAAAAAGCCAGTACCAGGCCTTCCTTTAGAATGGTCGTTGATATAATTGATACCGCCACTAAACGAGAACTTTTCATTGAATTTGTAACTCGTATTCAAGCTCATATAAAACCTTCCCAAGCTACTTCCCGGATAAATAAAGTTTTGTTTGGTATTCCCTAATGAAAAGCGAATGGTTCCATTATCGTTGCTACTTGCCACGGATAGGTTATTGGAAACGGTTAATCCCGTTTTGAAAAAATCTTTAGCATTGTCGGGCTGGGCACTCCAAGGTGCTGTTTTTCCAAAATTCGGGTTGTTTCTGTCCTGATCCCACGACCAATAATGCCTTACGAGTCTACCATCAAGTTTTGGCCCCCAAGATTCATCCACCCCGTAGTCAGGGATTAAGTCATAGCGGCCCTTTCCGTCATTGTCATCGTAAGTACCACCGCCGGGCAAGAAACCGCTGGGGTTTTGATTGACATATAATTTGGAAAACTGGTCACTTCCACCACCGCCATATTTGTTCTGGAACTTGGGAAGCATCGATACTTGATCTACCTGAACATTAAGATCATAGTTTACTGTTAACGTACCCGAACCCTTGCCAGATTTTGTGGTGATATAAATTACTCCATTTTGGCCGCGGCTTCCGTAAAGTGCAGTAGCAGCAGCTCCTTTTAAAACTGAAATGTTTTCGATATCATTAGGGTTGATCAATTGGGCGGGGTTTCCGTAGTCATAACCACCACCACCGGTTCCTTGTCCACCCGTTACGCCCATTGCGTTAAGGTTCATATTGGCCATGGGTACACCATCCACTATAAACAGTGCATTGTTATTTCCTGAAATAGATTTAAGTCCACGTATAGTGACCTTAGAAGAGCCTCCCATCGAGCCGCTGTTTCCACCCACTTGAACACCTGCTAGCTTTCCTTGTAGTGAATTGATGTAATTCACTTCCCGTGCTTCCTGAATAGCGCCCCCGTCGATTTGTTGAACGGCATAGCCTACATTTCGGGTGTTGCGTTGTACCCCGAGAGCGGTTACAACCACCTCGCCCAAACTTTTAACGTCTTGGGCTAATTTGATGTTAATAGTGGTTATGCTTGCCGACAGCTGGATTTCCTTTGACTGGAACCCGATCGAAGAAACCATCAGAACCCCCGCTTTATTTGGAACGGATAATTTAAAACTTCCGACATTATTGGTGGTTGTTCCAATATTAGTGCCTTTTAAGAGTACATTTACACCAGGAAGCTGTATGCCACTTTCATCAGTAACGGTCCCGGAGACTTCGTGCGATTGTGCCCTTAATTCTACTATTATCAGTAGCATCAAAAGGGTTGTTAATAAACTTGTTACAATTTTTTTCATGGAGCATATTGAGTTTGTATTATTTGTAGATTATTTAGAATAATAAAACCAAATGCATCTTGTAAACTACTCATAATTTTGAAAATTGAAATGAAACTTTTAATACCGAAAGCAACGAAACTTCGTTACTACGATTAATTTTTAAACTTTATAGAACTATGGAAAACAAGAATCTTAAAACTTACTTTTTGTTGATTTTAATGTTTTTAGCTGGTGTGAACATCGCTAATGCACAGTTAAAGTGGAACCAAAACCATAACGAGGAGCGTATAAGTGTTGATTCCAAATTAAATAATAAGCGTTTTGAAAAAAATCTGGAAAAGTACAAAGTCGAACTAGAGTTGACCAAAAAGCAGACAAAACAGCTTAGCAAAATTGACAAGCGGTATAATCGTTTGGGAAATAAAGTCAGTAGAAAAGGGGGCACACGGAAGGATAAAAAACAACTATCTGATCATAAGCGAGAAGAAATGATTGAGGTTTTGTCCGCTAAACAGCAGCAAAAATTGCAAGATTTGTCGAGAAAAGGAATTTTTAGTATTGAGAATCTTTTCGGCAAATGAGATGTAAGGGAATTGTAAATTTTTTGAAATAGAAAGATGATGATTTATCGGACCGAATAAAATATTTTGTTTATCCCTATAACAATAATCGAACTTAGATAAATATTCAGGGGAGAATCGGAAGATAAGAAAGTAAGGATAAAATTGTACCTACTTTAATTTCGGAAGAATAAGGACAGTAAAGTATTTAAAAGGCATTAGAATCAAATAAAGTATTAGTAAAATTATAATTTACTTAGCGGGAATTGTATATTTGATAGTGTAAAACTAGTTCGTAAAATCTTCCATTTGACGAAATTCATCGCTATCGGCCTGCTTGTTTTGTTGCTATATAATATATTGGCACATGCTGTTGCTGTTTTGATTTTTGAAAAAGATTTTAGTGAATTTTCCAGTGAAACTAATATTGGAGAAAATCATGTATTAAAGATTTCAATTCCAACTTTACCTTATACCTCCCATTGGGAAAGTAGTGATGAAATTGAGCAGTTGGTGAAAAATGGGGATGATTTTTATAATATTTCTAATCAGCGAATAGAAAACGATACGCTTTATATTTCATTATCTGAAAATATATCTGCACGTGATAGATTTTTCGAACTTGCCGAAAAAATGATGACACTTGCCCAAGGTGCAAGTCATCCTGCTGAAAAAAGTGGTAAGCTTATTCAATTACTTAGCCATTTGGTTAAGAATTATTTGCCAGCATCTTCTTATGGTTTTAATAATGATACAGCAGAATTTATCGATCTCTTAAAGCTCAATTTCCTCTTTTTAAATCGAATCATTTCAGTGGCGGGTTTAGACAAAACTACGCCACCACCTGAATTATAGTTTTCATAAATTTTTCAGTTTGACTACAACGGTGCCATTCTACCAACTGTTTTTTTGATTGGGTGGGCCTGTTTAATGCTGCTTGTTTTTTGGCAAGAGTGTTTTTCCCATGAATTCAAATTGGATTTTATCAACTTTTTTGTGCTTGAAAACATAATTTAACTCGAAACGAAATGAAAAATATACCATTACTAGCAAAATTTCTTGTTGCCATAATATTGGTGAATAGTGACCTTTATGGGCAAGGTTGTGTGGCAATTAGAGGCATGAGTGCATGCAGTGCGCATCCGACCTCCGCTGATTATTTTAAACAGCAAAATGGAAAATTTCAAATTAGTGCTAACTATCGTTATTTCAGGTCATTTAGGCATTTTCGAGGGGATGTTGAACAGAAGGAACGTTTAGAAGATCATACTGAAGTAATTAACCATTCTAATACAATCGATTTTGGTCTCACTTATCAAATCAATTCTCGCTTGTTTTTTTCGGCTTATATACCCCTAATTCACAACGACAGATCTTCTTTATACGAACATTACGGTAACTCTATTGGGAGCAATCCGGAACAAAAACGTTTTCACACCAATTCCCAAGGAATAGGAGATCTCAGGTTATCAGCTAATTATTGGCTTTTTCATCCTGAACTGGCACCAAAGTTCAATATGACCATTGGGGGAGGAATTAAGTTGCCTTCTGGTAATCCGGGTATAAATGGAGCGTTTCATAAATTGGATAAAGAAGGGAAAGAATACACCATTACTAAACCAGTTGATCAATCCATTCAACTAGGTGATGGAGTAGTTGGCTTTTTTATTGAATCACAGGGATACCAGCAAATGGGACAAAAGCTGGCTTTGTACTTTAATGGGTATTATTTGTCGAATCCAAAGTCTCATAACAAAGTGGTTAGAAATCCACAGGCAATAACAGTGGATCCCAACACAGGTTATTTCTCCGCTGCTGACCAGTTTGCTGGTCGATTAGGTGCTAGTTATAATTTAAAGGGTGGGTTTTCAGTTACACTTGGAGGACGTGTAGAAGGGGTCGCCTCATCTGATTTAATAGGTAATGACAAAGGATTTAGACGCCCAGGATATGTAATTTCAGCTGAGCCTGGAATTAATTATTTTAAAGGTAAATTCTCTGCTTCGGCTTCCGTTCCCATTGCACTTTATCGAAATAGAACAAAAAGCTATTCAGACAAACTGGATCAAACAGGACAAACCCACGGGGATGCTGCCTTTGCCGATTATCTTATTTCGATTGGTGTAAGTCGTTGGATTTAGAAGTTGAAAATCAGGCCTTGTCAAAAATAGAACTGAGGAAATAAAACTTTGCTTGTTTAAAACCTCCCGGCAGTAGCCGACCACCTCTAAATCCCCCTCCTTACGTCAGGCTAACTAGTTGGTAAGGGGGGATTTTTAACCTTTTTCCATCAAGGAGTTGGCCGCAACTGTGAACCGTTTGGAATGAGGAGTTTTGCAGAATTGATGTTGGTGTTAATTTTTTTGTTACAATCTCATTTTCTTATGCCCAGCTCTCTATAATTCTGCTACCTTCTTCACTTTCTTCAATTTTGAGATAGGTCTGGATCTCTTGTTGTAGGTCTTCCACATGGCTGATAATACCCACAATTCTATGTTCTTTTCTGAGAGATTTAAGGGTTTCAAAAACGGTTTGCAAGGCGTTTCTGTCCAATGAACCAAAACCTTCATCTAAAAAGAAAAAGTTATGTTTCGATTCATTTCTGATATGAATATGATCCGCCAAAGCAAGCGCCAACGATAGGGCCGCCTGAAATTTTTGACCTCCTGATAGGGTTTTAAGCAATCTTAAATGGCCTCCATTGAGCAAGTCACGAACCCAAAAACTATTCCCCTCACCCAACTCCAGGTGTAATTGCTGATGGGTCATTTGATGAAAACGGGTATTTGCAGCCTGTATGAGGTTTTGCAAATAAATACTGGAAGCATAGTCCACAAAACCGCTGGAACGGAACAATCTGGCAAGTTCGGTAAGATGACTTTGCCGTACATCTAAAGCACTTTTATGGGTTAATAGCCGCGTCCTGTTTTCAAAATCATCACGCAGTTTTTTGATGAGGCCGTCCAATCTACCTTCCTCTTTACGGTTGCTATTGAGTGTTTCGGTAAGTTGGTTTTTCTTAAGAAGCGTTTCTTGGTGTAGCTGTGGATCATATTTTTCAGCTGGATTTTGCGATTCGTGATGCAGTAAATCGCGCCGAACATTATTCAAAGCCAAATCGTAATCTCTTAGTTGTTTCCGTTCCGTTTCAATCGTTAAATTTTTATTTAGTACTTGCTGTACCCAAATTTCGGACTCGAACTGCTGTGTTTGTAATTGCGTATTTATTTGTCCTTGATTCAAAACTAATTCATTTCGAGTATTTTCGAGGGCTTGTTTTAACGCATCTTGGCCACCTGAAAGCGTATTGGTTTGCTTTTCAATTTGTTCAATTTCTTTTTCCCTTTTTTCAAAATCTATTTTTAGCTGGGAATAGGTGTTTTTTAAAGTTCTGATCTGGGTGTCAATTTTTTGAATGTCTGCGAAAGTATAGGTTTCCGTGTTAACATTTAACAATTGTCTTTTCAGAACGGATACTTCATTTTTTTTAGCCAGAATTTCATCCCTTAATTTTTGTAAAGGTTTTTCAAGTTTCTCTTGGATGAATAATTCTCCTTCACTCACATTTTTTACAATGCCTTTTAAAAGGAGCTCCTTTTCCTTAACCGTTTTTTGTAGGACATCTAGGTCCTTAGTGTAGTTTTCAAAAGCCTGCTTATTGTTCTTCTCAAATTTTTCCCAAATAAATCTTTGGTCTTGTTCTACTATGGAGGCTTTAACAGCATCCCAGCGAAGCTTAATGGTAGCTTTTTGTTTTTCGCGGTGATCTATATTTTGAAAAAGGCGGTCAATGGGTTTTTGTTCCAAAATTAATTCCTCAGACCGCTTTTGAGTTTCGTATTTTTGCTCTTTTATGTTTTTTAAAAGCGCAGCCAAATCTTCCGATGCATGTAATACGCTGGGGTGGTGTTCGGCTCCACATAGTGGGCAAGGTTTTCCGTCGACCAGTTCCGTAGCAAATTGTTGTAGCTTAGCCTTGGTTTGTGCTTCTAATAGTTGGCTGTCATACTCTTTTATTTGTGTTTCGAAACCTTGTCGTTTTTGGAGTACACATGCCTCGAAGTCGGTTTGTAAACCGGTTTTGGATATCTCAAAATGGTATTTTTCTGAAAGTTGCTTTAACTGGGCCAGCAGTTCTGCTTCCAGTCTGTTTATTTCCTTAACCACTTGGTTGGCCTCTTCACGCGTTGATTCCTTTTGTTTTATCAGGCTGTCCGTAGTTGCATACCAAGATTTTAGCTGTGCGACTTCATTGATATCAGGTAGTGTTTCCTTCAATGCCGTGACTTCAAGATCCAGCTTTTCTTTGTTTTCTTTGAGACTATTGACCTCCTCTTTTTTAGAAATTAGTTGAACTTCGCCACGTTCAAACGAGGCCGAAGATTTAGTGATTTGATCATTTAGCGCAAAGATTTGCAACAGCTTTTCCAATTCTTCGGCTTGTTTTATCAAGTTTTCGCGTTGGTGATAAGCCTCATGAATCTTGGTTTGTTCCGTTTTTGCAATTGATAGGCCATCCGTTAGATTTTTCAATAAGGATGCCGTATGCTCAAAGTCCTGCTGGTCCTTGATAAGTTTATTAGTAAATCGTACCTTTTGTTCGAATAGGGGTTTGAAATTAATTACACAGTTCTCATACATGCCTAAGGTTTCGGTTCTCTGGCGCATTTCTGGTTCCTGCTTTTCTAGTATGATAAGCTGGTCTTTTAGCTTCTGAATTGCGTCGAGAGCTAATTTTTGTTTATTAAATGTTTCCTCAAGCTGGGTTTGGAGTAGTAGATTTTCTTGGTCCGATTTAATAGCTGTACGGATCAGGCTACACTTTTGTTCTTCCTCCACAATCATTTCTTTCGTGATTTCACCCAAGCTTGTTAACTGCCCCTCTACATTTGAAATCTCAATATTGTTTTTGGTTAACAACTTGGCCACTTTACCGCTTAAATCGTACTTTTCAAGCTGAAAAAGTTCCTTCATCATACGCGACCGTTCGGAGTCTTTCAGTTCAATAAACTCCTGAAAGCGGCCCTGTGGTATTATGATTGTTCTACGGAAATTGTCATAACTGAGTCCTATAATACTTTCCGTTGTTTCGGAGTCCGATAATGGTAGCCAGTCGTCTTGGTTCCATTTATAACCTTTCCGCTCGAAAGTTTTTACTTCCTTAAATTTCTTACTGTTTCGCTTACCTTTAACTGTGAATTTATATCGGTTACCATCTTTACCTGCAATGCACTCAAAATCGATCCAAAGTTCATCAGAACGCAAATTCATCATGTTATAAGTGCGGTCGTCACCCGATTTATTGAGCCGCTCTGTGTCTCCATAAAGTGCAAAGGTCATTGCTTCTAATATGGAGGACTTGCCACTCCCCACTGCTCCAAAAATACCAAAAAGGGAAGCGTCGGTAAGGTTGTCAAAATGAATGGTCTGTTCGGTTTGATAGGAGTATAATCCTTTTATTTTTAATAGCTTAGGGATCATTTATTTAGTGGTATTTTATAGAATTTCGATTTCAAGCGCATAGTAAAGATACAAACCCAAAGGATTTGTAATGACCTATTGATTCCGAAAGCTATTACATTATTTCCCAACAAGTGCCAAAACCTCCTCCAAATATTCCCGATCATTACTAAGCCGAGGCACTTTGTTTTGCCCACCCAGTTTATTGCGACTACCCATCCAATGGTAGAATGTACCTTCGGGTACTACATGAATGAGTGGCTCTAAGAGTGCCATGTCCTTGTATCTTTTTGCATCATAGTCCGAGTTTACTTCTCGGATAGCAGTGTCAAGTACCTGGTTGAACTTTTGTTGGTCGTCGGGGTATTTGCTGAATTCAATTACCCATTCATGCCTTCCGCGGGAGCCATCGCCCATATATACTGGGCCAGCGGTATAATTTGCTACTAAGGAATTGGTTTGGTTAGCCGCCGTTTTGATGGCATAATCAGCATTTTCAACGATAACTTCTTCTCCAAAAGCGTTAATAAAATGTTTGGTACGGCCACTAACTTTTAATCTAAAAGGATCGATGGAAGAAAATTTTACGGTATCGCCTATTAAGTAACGCCACAGACCAGCGTTGGTGGATATAACCAGAGCGTAGTTTACACCGACCTCAACTTCATCAAGTAAAAGTGCTTTTGGGTGTTTTTGCCCCACTTGATCCAAGGGTAAGAATTCATAAAAAATTCCGTAGTCGAGCATCAGTAGCATTTCTCCAATCTTCTCCAGATCGTCCTGTATTGCAAAAAAACCTTCTGAGGCACTATATGTTTCCAAGTAGCTGATCTTATCCGAAGGGAAGTATTTTTGTTTAAAAAGTTCTCTATATGGTTCAAAAGAAACGGCACCATGGACAAAGACTTCGAATTCTGGCCATACTTCCAGCAGGTTCTTTTTGCCTGATTTTTCTAGTATTTGATCCAGCAAAACGATCG
>CAXBLH010000045.1:0-19538 GCA_963976315.1 uncultured Dyadobacter sp. | reverse complement strand
GAAAAAGCAGGGATACCCCCAATGGTAGTACCGCCAAAAATAATTGCCAAAGGCACCAGCAAATCATAACCTGCAGCCCAAAAAAGTGGCACCAAGATCGGATAAAAAACCAGTGCTTCCTCTGCCATCCCATACGATGCAGCCAAAAACGAAAATACAGCGGTAAGGATAATGATGAGTAAATGTTCACGCCCACGCATAGTATTGGCCAGCCAAGTTATACCAGAAATCATCGCTCCGGTTTTTTCAAAAATAAACATAAACCCACCAATGGTAAGTACGAACATAATAATGTCGATGCTATCATAAATCCCTTTGAGAGGAGCTTGCAGTACCGCTATTAATCCTTGACCATTATTTGGTTGCTCCCCAAAGCTACCCGGTACCGATACAGGCTTCCGAATTTCACCTTTTATAAATTTTTCAACCTTTATTTGAATCCCCAAACTATCCAGCGTGTGTTGGGTTTGCGGCAATCGAACCTCTTTTTCAGCGCTTTTAACCACAAACTCCGGTCCCTCTACGGTTAGCTTACTATATTCCCCAGCTGGTAACAGCCAGGTAGCCACAGCAGCCAACACGATCACGAGCATTAAAATAGTAATCGGCTGCGGAAAAGTTTTAAGTAAAGACATGCGATTGGGTTCGAAAATCAAGGTACAACAAGCTAAAATAAGGGTTTGAAACCAATTTTATAAATCAATTTAAAATACGCCCCTATTTATTATGACTTTTTCACCGATAACGTTGAACAACTACTTTTATAATCATACGTCAACAATCACCTCCAAAAATGTTTTCTGGACGCACTTGAAAGGGGTCTTTCGAATATTATTTTCAAAAAAACGCGTTAACGTCTAATAGATTTTCGCCTTATAATAACCCAATTCTATGCTCCCCGAATTTGCATTTTAATACAAACCATTACACAATATTTTTAAACTGGCTCTTCTAATCCCTTCATTATCTACCTATTATTTAATCGTTGGTAGCATAACTCAATAAAAGACAACAAAATTTAATCCATCATTTTGTATAAATTATCCATTGTTTGAACAGGCAATAATCTTGATTTTTGTCATTATATTCTTAAAAAACTACAAGTATCCCTTGTATCAATCTAATTCTTAATCTGTATCAATATGATAAACTTTGTACTGCGACGATGGCAAATACTTTTTACATCGCTATTCTTAGTGGCTACTGGCATATCCACCTTTGCCCAAACCGCCATTTCCGGAAAAGTCACCGACAACTCCGGTGAAGAACTAATTGGGGTGAGTGTATTAATCAAAAACACTAAACGTGGAACCACGACCGACGTAAACGGAAATTACCAAATAAACCTCGAAAATGGAGACAGAACACTGGTTTTTAGCTATGTAGGTTATGTTTCCAAAGAGGCGGAAATTGGCAAAATGTCAAAAATAGATGTGCAATTAACACCAGACTCCAAAGCCTTAGAAGAAATAGTAGTGGTGGGGTATGGTGCCGTTAAAAAGAGCGACTTAACAGCCTCTGTTTCCAGTGTAAAGGGATCGGTGATTAAAGAGTTCCCCGTCACTTCCCTCGATCAGGCGTTACAAGGACGAGTTGCAGGGGTCCAAATTTCGCAAGCATCAGCTGCTCCCGGTGGTGGTTTGTCGGTACGTGTTCGAGGCCCTAACTCCATTTTAAGTGGTTCTGAGCCTTTATATGTGATTGACGGACTCCCTATTTATCCTGATAACAATGCCGTGGGTACGGGTGCAAACCGTCAATCTTCCAATGCTTTAGCCATGCTAAACCCCAATGACATAGAGTCCATTGAAGTATTAAAAGATGCTTCTGGAACTTCTATTTATGGTTCTCGTGGTGCAAATGGCGTAGTAATGATCACTACCCGTAGAGGTAAGGAAGGTGCTGGAAAAGTATCCTATGATGGTTCTTATTCTATACAAAACATTACCAGAAAAATTGATATGTTCCCCGCCGATGATTATATGCGCTATATCAACAAACTGGAAGTGAGCCAAGGTGGAGCAGGACGCTATACGGATGCACAAATCAATTCTGCTGGTGCCGGTACTAACTGGCTGGACGAAATCACAAGACAAGGAAAAATGCAAAGCCATCAGTTGACATTTACGGGTGGAAACCAGACCATGCGCTATGCCTTTAGTGGAAACTACCTTGACAATGAAGGAGTGGTAATCAATACCAATTTCAAGCGTTACGGATTCAGGATGAATTTGGACAACGACTTTTTGAATGGAAAAGCAAAACTATCCAATAGCTGGTCATTCAGCCGATTGGCTTCTCAGAATGTCCCCACAGACCGGGGTGGCCCAGGAGGTATCATCATTACAGCCCTAGGCCTGGATCCAACGGTACCGGTTTATGACCAAAACGGCAATTACAATTACCCAAGTTATGACGGGCGTTTTGATATAAACCCTGTTGCAGAAGCCCAAAAAGGCTATGACCGTGACGGTACCAACCGTTTATTTGGTACTACTGGTGTTACTTTTGATATTGTGGAAGGTTTAAAATTCAAAACCAGTATTGGAGCAGACATCGTAAATGCGGAAAGAACCTCCTTCTATAATAAATTCACCCGTATTGGCCGCCTCAACAACCGCCAATTGGACAAGTTCAACCGTTCTGTTTTAAATATATTGAACGAAAACTTACTTTTTTATAACAAACAAATTGCCGAGGGCCATAATCTGGACGTTACTGCTGGCTACACATTCCAACACGAAATCAATAGATATACCTCTGTGTCTACTCGGGGTTTACCGTCCGACGACGTGAATTCTATGAACCTTCAAAACGGTTCCACACCACAAACACCTAATAGTGGTCGTCAGGAATGGAATTTAAAATCCTTTATTGGCCGTGTGAACTATTCGGCTTTGGACAGGTATTTATTGACCTTAACGGTGAGACGAGATGGTTCTTCCAAATTTGGACCTAATAACAAATGGGCCACTTTCCCATCAGCCGCTCTTGGCTGGAAGATTGTAAACGAGCCCTTCTTCAAAAATTCCAGCATGAGCACTGTTTTTGAAGATTTAAAATTCCGTGCTAGCTATGGTATTACAGGTAACTCCAATATTCCTCCTTACCAATCCGTATCAGGTTTAGTACCTTACAACTATATCTTTGGTGGACAACTGTCTGCAGGCTATGGCCCCAACAACATTGCTAACCCTGACCTTAAATGGGAATCCACAAAAATGTTGAACTTGGGTATCAATGCGACACTCTTAAAAGGCCGTCTTGATTTTGCATTGGATTGGTACAACACCAAAACCTCCGACTTACTGCTTTATGTTTCTATTGCACAAAGTACAGGATTTAATACCGTATTGCTGAACTCTGGATCATTATCCAACAAAGGCGTTGACTTTGAAACCAACTTTAAGGTGATCAACAATGCCAAATTCAAATGGGATTTGGGCGGCAATATTTCTTTTGTACGTAACAAGATATTGGATCTTGGAAAAAGCACGCCTTATTTCGCAGGCAGCCCTAGTGGGCACTTGGGTATCGATGGAAGCTGGGTTGAAGCTGGAAATGCTATTGGCGTTTGGCGGGGATATGAATATGCAGGCATTTTCCAAAATGACTCCGAAGCCGCCAGTTATTCCGCAAAAGAAGGTTATCCCAAATACACCGATGTCAATAACGACGGCAAATATACTTCCGACGATTATAAAATTATTGGTAATCCAAACCCAAAATTCATTTTCGGATTTAATACTTCGTTCAAGTACCAAAATTTCGATTTGGGTATTTTCTTCAGGGGCGTACAGGGCAGCTTGGTCAGAAATCTTCAACAGTCGGAAATTGGTGATGGAGTTCAAAAAATCAATCAAATTTCAAACTCTTTAACAGACACCTACACCAGTACCAATCAGAATGCATCTCGCCCAATCATTGACGGTCGCCGCGATTTTATTTCCTTCCGCAAATCCTCCTTCTTTATTGAAGACGGATCATTTGTACGTTTGCAAAACCTTTCAATAGGCTATACCCTACCGGTAAAATCAAAATTCATTCAGAATGCAAGAATCTCAGCGAGTGGGCAAAACCTGTTTTTGATTACCAAATACACTGGATTTGACCCTGAAGTGAACAACGGAGGACAGAGTAACCTGAACCGTGGAGACGACTACGATGCCTATCCGAGAGCTAAGACCTTTACGGTGGGTATAAACCTTGGGTTTTAGTACAAAAGTTTGAATCACTGAAAAATAAAAAAATAAGGATATGAAAAAATATATTTTTAGTAAGCTAAGCGTTTCGATTATTGCCGGTACCATGGCCGTAATGAGCTGCTCAGACCTAACAGAAAAGCCGGACTTTATAAATCCAAGTTCATTTTATGCCTCGGCAACAGAACTGGAGCTGGGTGTAAATGCCGTTTATGACGATCTTACGATGGGCAACAACGACTGGTTCGGTCATTTTTACAATCGGTTTGTATTCGAATGCTTGGTACCCTACCAAGTAGGTTGGGAAAAAGGTCCGTTACAATACAACCTTGGAAACATTAGCCCTGCCGATGATTATATTAATACCTATTGGAGACAATGCTACAGAGCAATTGATCGGGCCAATGGTATCATCGAAACAGCAGAAACCATTAACGACCCGGCCAATACTGCCAAAATTAGCCGGATAAAAGGGGAGGCATTGTTCCTCCGAGCATTTTACTATTATGAGTTAGTACGTTATTTTGACAATCCGCCACTAAAAACGACATCCACTCAAAGTTATAACGACTTACCATCCAACAGTGGTGGTATGCGTGCCGTTTTGGACCAAATTTATAAGGATTGTAATGCAGCTACGGCATTGCTACCCACTACATACACCGGTGCAGACGCTGGCCGTGCTACCAAATGGGCAAATTTAACTTTGTTGATGAAAGCCCAAATCTGGGATCAGAATTGGACGGCAGCAAAGACTACGGCTGAAACGATTATTAATACGGGAGGATTTCAACTTTATGAAGATTTTTCGCACAATTTCGATGTAGCCCATGAGAACATGGGGGAACGTATTTTTGAAGGTCAAGCTTCTGCCTCAGCAAACTCAAATGAGTCGACCAATAGCTCGGCTCATTTTAACCCAGAGGATTTCCCTAGCCAATTGGGGGGAGCCGGATGGAGCTGGTTAAGTGCTACCAAAGATTTCAGAATGTCGTATGATGCCACTGATAAGCGCATCGATGGCACTTTCTTGGAATCCTACCCTTCCAGTAGAGTGGGCAAAACCTCCTCTGGTGAATATGCCATAGTACATTGGAGCCCTAAGGCTGACTACAATATATCCCGTTTTGGCGGATTGGTGGATCCTGCTGCGGATCCCAACAAACCAGAACAATTAATTTTCAGTAAGGCCTGGTCTGGAAAATTGGTGGAACTGGACGAAAACAATGCACGGACCGAAAGAAACGTCATTTATATGCGCTATGCCGACGTACTATTAAGCCATTCCGAAGCCTGTAATGAAAGTGGACAAGGTGACCCTTATATGGGAATTAACAAGCTTAGAGCACGTGCTGGTCTAACTCCACTCAAAGGTTTGTCACAATCGGCATTAAGAGATGCTATCGTTGCAGAAATGATGCACGAATTCGCTTTCGAACAAGTTACATATCCGGAGCTAAGGCGCAAAAGCAAATTTGGTAGCACACCCGATTACTTGGGTGATTATATCAAAAGGTATTCTACGCTTTATAGCGTAGGCCGTACACCAAAAGCCAAAGATTATGTATTACCGATTCCGCTAATTGAAATACAAGGAAATCCAAATGTGAAACAAAACGCATCCTGGCAGTAAATTTGAAGGACTGTAGCTTTATAGTTACAGTCCTTTTTTCAATGATCTATTCAAAAATGAAAGCTATTTACCGACTCATCATTCTATTTCTATTGGTGATTACATGGAGTAATTCATTTGCTCAAAAAACCGTCGTAATTGCGATTGAAACAAAAGACAATGTACTCGTCCTTCAAACCGACAATACCAGTAAACTTCGTATCAATTATTTTGGAACTAAACTTGAAAATCCAAGCGACTACTCCCAAATAACAGGCCATTCGGAGCGAGAAGACGACCAGGAGGGTATATCTAATGAAATTTATACCAGCAGTGGCACTACCAACCTCTTTGAACCTGCTCTAACTATAATACATCCTGATGGAAACGCTTCCACCGAACTCCAATACGCTTCCCACAAGGTTGAAAAAATCGACCATAATGTGACACTAACGACGGTCGTCCTAACTGATCCGGTGTATCCACTGGAAGTAAAATTGTTTTTTAAAACTTATGCTACTGAAAACGTGATGGAACAGTGGACCGTGATCAACAATCGAGCTAAAAATCCGATTGTGATGGAAAAATATGCTTCTGCCAATTTGTACTTTGAAGCCAACTCCTACTACCTTACCCATTACCATGGAAGCTGGGCCAGCGAAATGAAACCAGAAGAAACTCAATTAACAGCAGGTATAAAATCAATAGATAGCAAATTGGGGGCACGCGCCAACTTGTTTGAGCCCCCTTCCTTTATGGTTTCCTTGAACGAAACAGCCAAGGAAAACACTGGAAAGGTATTATTGGGACAATTGGCATGGACCGGTAATTTTAAAATAGATTTCGAACTGGATCCTTTACACAATTTAAGGTTAATTGCAGGAATAAATCCTTATGCGTCATCCTATGAAGTAGCTGCTGGAAAAAGCTTTGAAACTCCGGTTTTGATCACGACTTTTTCAAATGAGGGAACTGGATTAGCCAGTAGAAACTTACATAGCTGGGCTCGCAAGTACCGCATTTTGGATGGTGAAGGCTCACGACTGACCTTACTAAACAATTGGGAGGCTACTTATTTCAATTTTAATGAGGAAAAACTAACCACACTATTTGGTGATGCTAAAAAACTAGGCGTAGATATGTTTCTTTTGGACGATGGCTGGTTTGCCAATAAATATCCCAGAAACGATGACCATGCTGGACTAGGTGACTGGCAAGAAAATAAGAAAAAATTGCCCAATGGCATAGGCTACTTAGTAAAAGAAGCGACCAAAGCGGGGGTGAAATTTGGCATTTGGATAGAACCCGAAATGGTAAACCCGAAGAGTGAGCTCTACGAAAACCATCCCGACTGGGTAATAAAAGAAGAAAAACGACCCGAACATTATTTTAGAAACCAGCTTGTACTGGATTTGAGCAACCCAGAGGTACAAGATTTCGTGTTTGGCGTACTCGATAATTTGTTCACTAAAAATCCAGAATTAGCATTTATCAAATGGGATTGTAATGCAGTTATTTACAATGCGCATTCCAAATATTTAGAAAAAACCGGACAACGACAAACCCAATTGTATGTCGATTATGTAAAAGGCTTGTACGCTGTTCTGGATAGAATCCGCACAAAATACCCGAAAGTTCCGATGATGTTATGCTCAGGAGGCGGCGGACGTGTGGATTACGGAGCTTTAAAGTATTTTACCGAATACTGGCCCAGCGATAATACAGATCCGATTGAACGTGTTTTTATACAGTGGGAAAACTCTTATTTCTTCCCCACCATCGCCCAGTGTAACCATGTAACGGATTGGAGCAAGGCCTCCATGAAATTCCGTACCGATGTGGCTATGATGGGCAAACTTGGGTTCGATATTGTGGTAAATGAACTCAGTCCAGCTGACCTCACTGCGGCACAAACCGCATTAGCAACCTATGACCGTAACAAGGAAACGATATGGCATGGTGATATGTACCGATTAGCCGATCCGTACCAACACCCGATCGCTTCGTTGATGTTTGTGGATAGGAGCAAAAAAAGTGCAATCCAGTTCAATTATTTAATATCCAACCGATATGCGGCTGATTACACCAAACGAATCCGGATGTCTGGACTTGACCCCCATAAAAAGTATCAACTCAAAGAGGTTAATCTCGGCCATAATAGCAAAACGCCAATTGACGCAAATGCTACCTATTCCGGTGATTTTCTGATGCAAGTAGGTATTAACCCACGGGTGACTCGGTCTCGAAATAGTGTGGTGATAGAGATTTCGGAAGTGAATTGAGCTTCCGCCGATTCCTAACCCCTAACTTCTAACCCCTAATACCTAACTCCTAACCCCTAAAAATGAAATCCCCATTCCTTCTCTTCTTGGTAGTACTTTTATCAGCTTGTCAAAGGGAGCCTGAGCGACTTTTTTCTTTGCTCTCATCGGATCTAACTGGGGTTGATTTTAACAATAAAATAGTTGAAAATGATTTCGAAAACTTGGTCGACTACTCCTATGTGTATAATGGAGGCGGCGTGGCGGTTGGAGATATTAATAACGACGGCTTGCCTGATCTTTATTTTACTGGCAACCAGGTGGACGATCAACTTTATATCAATATTACAAAACCGGGACAGGAAATTCAATTTGAAAATATTACGCAAAAAGCCGGAATTAAATCAGGCGGATGGAGCACTGGCGTGACCATGGCCGATGTAAACAGTGATGGACTTCTAGATATTTATGTCAGCCGATCGGGAAATCGTTCTGCTGCGGAAAGGCAAAATTTACTTTACCTCAATCAAGGAAATAATCAATTTGAAGAGCGTGCTGTCCAATTCGGCATTGCAGACACCTCCTATACCAACCAAGCTGCTTTTTTTGATTATGACAAAGATGGAGATTTGGATTTGTTTTTGATAACAAGTACCAATCTAGATCGAAACCCGAACAAACTCGTAAAAACCGTAGAAGATGGAACAGGCCTTTCCGCGGATATACTGTATAAGAACAACGGAGACAATACTTATACCGATGTTTCCATAGAGGCTGGAATATTACATGATGGTATGAGTCTCGGCTTATCCATTACTGACTTCAATGACGATGGCTGGGAGGATATTTTCGTGGGCAATGATTTTTTGGCGAATGACCTGCTCTATATCAACAATCAAGACGGAACTTTCACGGAATCTGCCAAAAGCAGTTTTGCGCACCACAGTCAGTTTTCGATGGGCAATGACTTTGCGGATATCAACAATGATGGTTTAATGGATTTGATTTCGGTAGATATGCTTCCGGCTGACAATGAACAGCGCAAAAAAATGGCGGGTCCTGCCAATTTCTTACAGTTTGAGCAAAGTCTGAGATTAGGTATACATCCGCAGTTTATGCGTAATATGCTTTTTGTAAATCAAGGAAATATCAAAACCAAAGTAGGTCAACAGCACATCACCCTACCACAATTTTCCGAAATCGGCCAGTTTGCTAGCGTATTTAGTACCGATTGGAGTTGGTCACCGCTTTTTGCTGATTTTGACAATGACGGATTGACGGATTTGTATATTACCAACGGTTATCTACGAGATGTGACCGATCTTGATTTTGTTGCTTACAATGTGGGCTTGGCCGAAAAGGGTGTAAAATCCAACGAAATTGACCAGCATATGAAGGATGGTGCCAAAACCATGGCTACGTTAAAAAAGCAAAATTTCTTTTATAAAAACACCAACGGTACTGCATTTGAGGATGTTACCATACAGTGGAGCAGCAAGTCTCCCTCATTATCAAACGGTGCCGCCTATGCTGACTTAGATAATGACGGTGATTTGGACATTATTGCCAATAATATCAATGAAAAGGCATTTATACTTAAAAACAATTCGCAGCCAAGCCCTTTCCTAAAAGTCGAATTAAAAGGCAATACACCAAACATACAAGGTATTGGAACGGTTGTAAAAATCTATTCTCATTCCGGAATTCAAACCCAAACCAAACAGTCCACCAAAGGATTTCAATCGGCGATAAATGAGGCCTTGCATTTTGGATTAGGAACTAATACCGTTGATTCCGTGGAAGTAATTTGGCCCAATTTTAAAACCCAGGTATTAACCAATATTCCACCTCACCAAGCACTCACTTTTGAACAAAGTAATGCAAAACCAAAAGAGTTAAAACCACTAGAAGCACCTACCCTATTTCAGGATGTTTCGGAGGATTTGAACTTGAATTTCGTACATACCGAAGTACCCTATTTGGATTTCAACCAAGAACCTTTGCTCCCGCATAAGCTTTCTTATCAAGGTCCTAAGTTGGCCACAGGTGATATGAATGGAGATGGATTAGAAGATTTTTTCATGGGTGGCAGCTATCACCACTCGGGGCAAATTTTCATACAGCAGCCGAATGGAAAGTTTTCCGTAAAGCCTTTGATCCAAAATGAATTAGAAAAAGACGAAGAAGATATTGGCGTAGCCTTATTTGATATTGAAAACGACGGTGATTTAGATTTGTATCTCGTTAGTGGTTCTAATGAATATTTTGACAATTCACCTTACTATCAAGACCGGCTTTATATTAATGATGGAAAGGGAAATTTTACACGCAGCCCACAAGCTTTACCCAATATTCGGCATAGCGGCACCTGCGTTGCGGTGGGCGATTTTGACCACGATGGCTATACCGATATTTTTCGTGGTGGCGGTGCTATTCCATTGGCTTACCCGAAGGCCAGCCCAAGTTATTTGCTCAAAAATAACAAAGGAGTATTTCAGGATGTAACTCAAACGGTTGCCCCAGAACTTGCCCAGCTAGGAATTGTAAAAGACGCTGTTTGGGCTGATATTAACCAAGATAAAAAGCCCGATTTGGTCATCGTTGGCCATTGGGCACCGATTCGTTTTTTTGTAAATCAATCTGGCAAACTTAGTTCCAAAACTGAATTGGCAAACTCCAATGGATTTTGGAACTGTATAAAAGGCGCAGATATGGATGGTGACGGCGATTTGGATTTTGTGGTAGGAAACCGTGGAAAAAATGAGCGTTTTAAGCCCTCTCTTAAAACCCCGTTGACGATATATGGCAATGATTTTGACCAAAATGGAAAATGGGACGCCATTACTACCTATTATTTGGGTGGTGTGGAATATCCAGTGGCCTCACGTGATGAGATTGTTCGGCATGTTCCATTATTACGGAAAAAATTTCAAAATTATAGTACTTTCTCCAAAGCAACTATTCAGGAAGTATTAGACAGACCACAGCGAGATGCTTCGGTAATTTTTAAGGCTTATGAGGCCAATAGCATGTATATCGAAAACGTAGGCGATGGCCGGTTCAAAATGCATCCCTTACCTGAGCAAGTCCAATGGTCGGTAGTTCAGGATTTATGGATTACTGATTTCAACGACGATCAAATTTTGGACATACTACTTGTAGGAAATGAATATGTGACGGAGCCTGTTTCTGGACAAATCGATGCTTCCTATGGAAATTTACTCCTTGGCGATAAAAAGGGAAATTTTAGCGTGGTACCTAATCGTAAGACGGGTATTTGGGCGAAGGGAGATTGCCGAAGTATTGTCTCCATCACTTCGGCAAATCATCAAAATCTTTATGTCATCGCACGAAACGGTGCTAGCCTAATGACTTTTACACCTACAAAGCCTCAAAAGAATAGGAAGTAGTACTTTCAAAAATTGCTCCGGGATCCAGTCTGGTGCTGGGAAAATGTAGCTGATTGGGCGAGTCTGGGAAATGCTGCGTTTCCAGACATAACCCGCTATATTGTTGGTAAGGAACTTGCTGTTTGCCGATGATGCGACCATCAAAATAATTAGCACCATAAACGTGTAAACCCGGCTCCGTGGTGGCTACTTGGAGCTGTATATTGGATTCCAAACAAAAAAGCTTGGCAATAAAGTCTAAACCATTGGTTCGTGGTTCAGACAGTACAAAAGTGTGGTTTATTCCATGATCCAATACCAATTGCGGCGAATCAGTACCCAATGCCTCCTTCAGCAATTTCGCTTCCCGGAAATCCAAAGGAGTTTGCTGAACTTGCTCAAGTTCTCCAGTAGGTACCGAATTCGGATTGTTGGGTAGAAAAGTAGAACTATCTATTTTGAGCAGGTGCTTTAAGATGGAGTGATTGGCTGAGCCCGACAAGTTAAAGTACGAATGCTGCGTTAAGTTAATATGAGTTGGTTTATCGGTGGTAGCTTTGTAATGAATTTTTAGTTGATTTCCGTTTAAAAGAGAGTAGGTAACTTGTAACATTAAATTACCCGGGAATCCATCTTCTTTATGAACAAACCGGCAACCCATCGTTACGCGGTCCGACTTTACATCTAAAATTTCCCATAATTTTTTATGGGCACCAAAAGTACCACCATGCAAACAGTGATCACCATTATTTTTTGTCAAGGGATAGGCTTTTCCATCCAATCGGAAATGGCCGTTCGCGATCCGTCCGGAATACCGTCCAACAATGGCACCCATATAAGAATCATCAGACTGATAGCCAGCCAAATCATCGTACCCCAAAACCATATCCAGTTTATTTCCAGCTTTATCCGGGAACAAGATATGGGTAATGATGGCACCATAATTGATAATTTCTACTTGAAGTTGATTACTGGATTGCAATTTTATTTTATAAACCGTTTCACCAGTTGACAACTTACCGAAGGGTATTACATTCATTAGTTTTTTCTTTTTCGTGAGCACCTATAAAATTAGAACCATTTTATTAGAATATTCGATCCCCGTACTTTAATAAGGGAAGATCAAATTTTTTAATGCTGGTAGGGTTTAGAAAAGTCGTCAGTAATAATAAAACAGGAGTTTGATTATAAATCAGCCTTGAAAATTAAACCTTAACCTAAAAGATGCAAACATCCCCCGAAGATCGTAAAAGTGAAGGCTTCGCTGGACAATTAGCCATTATATTACCCAATAGTGTGATTCAAATTTGCAAGAACACCCCTCCCGTCAATACCCTATATATTACCGACTTGGGGTATTATCCAAAGGCAAAATTTCATTTTCGGGAAAGAGACAAAGGGGCTACGCAGCATATATTGATCCATTGCGTGGACGGAAAAGGCTGGGTAGAAATGGACGGAAAACCCAGAGTCGTGATTCATACCGGCGATGTACTCATCATTCCACAAGGCGTATCACATCAATACGGGGCCGACGATTCCAGCCCCTGGAGTATCTATTGGATGCATTTTAATGGAGAGGGAGCCCCTGCGATTGCTAACTTAATAATGGGGGCTAAAAAAAACCATATTAACACCGTGGCTCCTGACCAGGAAAGAGAACGGCTTTTTAGTGTACTTTACCATACTTTAGAAAATGGCTATGGCATTGAAAACCTCCTGTATTCCAGCATGACGCTGTGGCGGTACCTGTCGTCTTACACGCATAGTAAGCTATTTACCAAGCCAGCAGATTCCGAGCAAATGGAACCGATACAGCAGTCAATTTCTTTTATGCAGACCAACCTGAACGAAAGTTTAAAGTTAAATCAGCTAGCCGAAAATGTGCATATCTCCTCGTCACACTTCTCGACCTTATTCAAGAAAAAAACAGGCTATTCCCCCATTGAGTATTTCAACCTGCTTAAAATCCAAAAGGCTTGTCAATACTTGCAATTTACAGATTTGAGGGTTGGAGAAATAGGCCTGAAACTAGGATTTGAGGACCAGTACTACTTTTCAAGGTTATTTAGTAACATCATGGAATGTTCGCCAGTAGAGTACAGAAAGCGCGTTTTGAATAAGAATTAAAAGGTTACTATTTGGCCTTGTCATTATTTTAAGGATTGCAATCGGCGGCCGGCGGTTGAATCCTTCCTGAAAACCATTTTCAAGCTGATTGCGAGTTTGCTCTTTTTGACAGAAAAATTCTACCTACTAATCCAGTTGTAATAAGATCTAATATCAAAAACACCTGCTATTAAGCCTAGGATAGACACTTAGTTTATTTCAAAGTCGAAACAAGTCCGTATTTTTTCAACCCTTAGAGCCTGTTTAAAAATTAACCAAAAGTTTGATTATGCTATTTTTTGGCGCTACCTGCGTTAAAATTTAAACAGGCGCTAACTAATATCCGACAAATTATTTTTGAAGCTTTTCCCTATGGGGACAATGGTACTGCCAAGTGCCATTTCCGAAGTTCCGATAGCGGTAATATGTGCAATACTTACCATGTAGGACCGGTGAACTTGCCGAAACTGATTGGCCGGAAGCAAATCTACCAAATACTTCATAGTCATGTGGGTGATATAACTTTTATCTTGCGTTTTGATGATTAAATAATCTTTGATGGATTGTACTGTTATAATATCCGCATACTGAACTTTAACGAGTCTGCCATCCACTTTAAAAAACACAAAATTAGCACTTGGTTCTGGCTCCAAAACCCGTTGAAATTTGGCGATACTTTTTGAAAATCGCTCGAAGGTGATGGGCTTCAAAAGATAATCAATAGCCTCTAATTCATAACTTTTTACAGCATACTCTTGAAAAGCGGTAGTAAAAATAATTGCCGGTGGGTTCTTTAAATTTTGAGCAAAATCCATACCATTTATTCGGGGCATTTTTATATCCAGAAACATTAAATCAACCTTGTATTTGCTGATAATCTCCAATGCATCCAAAGCATTTTCGCAAGAGTACACCAGTTTCAGCACCGGACTAGACTGGATGTATTGCTCTAAAATCTGACGCGCCAAAGGTTCGTCGTCAACGATTATACAGTGAATCATTTTTGTTTTAAATGAATGGTTAATAAGATTTCGTATTGCTGTGGGCTTTCATTATTTTCGAGTTTGTATAAGTCTGAGTAGAGCAAATCAAGCCGCTTTTTAACATTGGCAAGCCCAATTCCCTCCCCGACCTGCGTAACACTAGGTTGGGGCTTACTGTTTCTTACCTCAAAAACTAATTCCGTATCAAGGAGACAAATTATAAATTCCGCAAAGCCCGTAACTATTTCCTCCCGTAAGCCATGTTTGAACACATTTTCAACGAACGGCAATAGCAACAATGGCTCAATGCGTACGCCAGAGTCTACCCCCTGTACCTCAAACCTAATGGCTATTTTGTCCGAAAACCGGACACTTTCTACTGCAATGTAATTTTCTAAAAATGCAATTTCACTTTCTAAACTTACCATTTGATTACCAGATTCCTGTAATATATACCGCATCATATCAGCATGTTTAGCAACCAATGGAGCCGTTTGATCCGACTTTTGTAAAGCCAACGCATAAATGTTATTAAGTGTATTAAAAAAGAAATGAGGTTGTAATTGCACCTTCAAGTACTTCAATTCGGATTGCAACTGTTGGCCTAAAATATGTTGAATACGCTTTTCATTTTCAATATTTCGAAGAAAATAGGCTAGTGCCGTCACCACCACCAGTTCCCGAATAATATACACCAAACTAAAATGTATCAGATTAGGAGCCATTAACCATGTTAGGGCATTTTGTCGCACATTTTCTGGTAGCATGGACGTAATTGAGACCACCCAGTAGGTAGCTAGTTTGTAATAGTTCAATGCTACTAAAAACAGCAGTAGACAGAACAGAAACCGAAAATATTGTCTCTTAAAAAGATATCGATGGAGCAGTAATTTATAATATAGCCAAAACGGAATAATATTAAAAAAGCCATAAATCAACCTTTCGGGAACATCATTCAAAAAAAGAAGTATATTATTTTGCTCATACCAGTTGTATTCCACACTCGTAAAAATAGGGAATACAATAAAGTAAGCTAGAAAGAACAGTACTTCGATACGAAGGCAGTTTTTCGCCATAACATGATCTTCTAATCGCTTCATTTCTGAAATTAGTCAATATTGTTATAATACCTATTGGCTGCTTTTGCTTACACCTGTACAATTCGACGAATAGTACCTTTTTTTCGACCAAATGTCAGTAGTTCTTCTTTGTCGAAAATACGAACCGTTAGGCCGAAAATAAATTTTTTGATTTACCTCATAGACTATTTTTGTGCTTCATCCTTACGTTAAAAATCCATGAAATATATTCCACTTTTGAAAGTACTCTTTTTACTCCTTTGTTTTTCCAAGGTGAACAGTCAGCCTGTTCAAGACCTGATTACCCGTGTAAAAAAGGCTCAAAAAGAAGCACAAAGCATCGCCTATACGCTTCACCGCACCGACACTCTTGTGACGGGGGATACAAGAATAATGACAGGAAAAGTAGAGATGCTTTTTAGCCGAAAGGATACATTATTCGGGTTTCATTTTTGGGCTCAGCGCGACGGCTTTGACCAATTCACCCTGTATGACGGAGCCGAAGCCTATGTAGTGGATACCGAAACCAAATCCTATCAATCTATCCCTAAACCGTCTGAAGCCATTTTTTATGGGACAACCGGAGGGCAAATGATCGTCCCAGACATGGCTTCTTTGGACACCTCCAATGTGATTGATTTTCATTTATCACAAGATCCTCGTTTTTATTACTTAACCATGATCTATAATGATTTAGTAGCATATAATGTTACCAACCGGTATAAGGAGGTAGTAATTGATAAAACTTTACTGATGCCTATTGTCATTAGGAAACACCAAGAGACCCTTGGGCAAGTTCAAGACTTGACTTTTGAAATAAAAGACCTTATTATTAACCAACCGGGTTCGCATCACCATATTAACAAACTAAATTTCAAGCATTTATATACTTCCAAAACGCCTAGTATAATCCAGAATGAACAAAAACCAGAGAATGTATTATTGAACAAACCTGCCCCACCTCTGGCTATTACCACCTTTACCGGGAAGGAAGTGGACACCAGTATTTTCGCAGGAAAGGTCACATTACTTGATTTTTGGGAAGTGTGGTGCGGCCCGTGCATTGAGTCCATGCCCAAAATCCAGGAACTTTACAACCTTTACCGAGACAGCGGTTTACAAGTATTTGGGATTTCGCATGAGATAAAGAGTTTGTCTTCCGCCAAAAGGTTGATTGCACAAAAAGGTTTTACATTCCCCAACCTCATAGGCACCGAAAAGACAAAGTCTGAATATAAGGTTCATGCGATACCATATTATTTGATTCTGGACAAAAAAGGAATAATACGACATACGCAGGAAGGCTACTCTCCCGAAATAAAGGATTTAATCCTAAAAATGCTGGAAGAATGATTGGCGTAATAGCGGTACCAAGCTAGCCTCTAATCCCAGCATTCCATGATTAACAAGTCTCCATTAGAGGCCTCTACCGTTACAAACCCATCCCGGCTAGCCTCGTTGCTATTGCCACTCCGGTATCCGAGTATAAGGGTACCATTATCCAGATTATATTTCAGGCCAGAAGTACTAATTCCATCTACAGTACCGATAGGAATTAAGGAAATGGGAGTACCAGCGACATACCATTTTTCAAATTTACCAGTCAATGGAAATATTTTAGAATAATCATCAAACATCACCAACTTGATCTGTTCTTTATATCGGACGATATTGGTCATATTCGTAATGGCATGGTCGGCACGACGGCCCGTTGCCCAAACAATATTAGCAGCAGGAAACCCTCTTTGAATTAACAGATCTATGGCCTTTTCCAGATCAGTATTTTCTTGGTCCGGGGTATTCATAATTTCAAGAGGCTGTTGCTGCGCTTGGATGGAATCAAAATCAAAGGCTTCATCGAAATCACCCATCCATAAATCCACTTTTATTCCTAGTTCCAGGACTCTATGGATCGCTTTATCCAATACCACTACAAATGGACTCCATTCTAGTAGCTGTCCCAATAATTCCTCCGAGCAGGATTCCCCATTGGCAATGATTAAAGCTGGTTCTTGTTTTTCTTTTACGATGTGATGTGAAGACATAGTTTCGAGTAATGCTAATAACTTTTGCCAAATTACAAAAACCGTTATTAACGCCCACTATCCACTATAAGTTTGAAAGTTTTTGCACGTTGTCCTTATACTGCTTCACCTGCTTGTCCAATAATCCAATATCTTGAGTTAATTGACTCAAAACATAGGGTACCTCATTGTTATTCTTAAGAAGTTTGGCGTAGTAAATTTTGGTGTTTTCTGTCAACTGTTTCAAATAGTCCAGTCGAGCAGAAAGAGCTAAAATCTTCGAAGATACGTTCATAGTGAGCTTGTTAAGATGAAAACCTAATATTATAAAAACAATATTATTATTCAAAGTAATATTAGCAATCATTCAACCCCAGTACTAGTTCACTTATATTTTTTACTCATACCATCTAATACCACCGCTCCAATAATAATTACCCCCATTACTACCTGTTGGTAATAAGAAGACACGTTTAGTAAGTCGAGACTATTGCTAATTACTCCAATCAACAATGCACCAATAAGCGTGCCAGTCATTGTACCTGTGCCTCCTGCGGTGCTAGTACCTCCGATGATTGCTGCTGCGATAGCATCTAGTTCGAAGCCTGCTCCGGCGTTTGGCTGACCGGTAGTTATGCGTGAGGTTAATAAAATTCCGCCAAGTGCACTGAGTATACCACACAAGGAATACACCCAAAGTTTCACCTTATTGACATTAATCCCAGAGGCGCGAGCGGCTTCTTCATTACCCCCTACGGCATAGATATATCTGCCGAGTATGGTTTTATTTAACAAAATTGAACAGACAATAAAGGCGATAATCAGCAGGATAATAGGAAACGGTATTCCGAAGATATTACCACCACCAATAAAATTAAATGAATCCGACAAGTTGGAAACAGGCCTTCCTTTACTCAATATCAAGGCTAATCCTCGCCCGATGGTCATGGTACCAAGCGTGACAATAAACGGCGCTACTTTGCTTTTGGTAATGATAATACCGTTAAAAAGCCCAATGCCTATACCTGCCAGCAATCCTACTAAAATGGGTACCAATAAAGGATAGGTATCAGGGTGTGCAAACATAGCTGCCGACACGCCAGCCACCGCTACAATGGAGCCCAACGAAAGGTCTATCCCGCCAGAGATTATGACAAACGTTACACCAAAAGCCAGCAGGGCATTGATCGAAACTTGGGTACCAATTATAAGTAAGTTGGGTATGGTCAAAAACCGTGGTGTCGTAAATGCCAAGAGCACACAAATTATTATAAACGCCAGAAAAATACCAAACTGACCCGATTTTGTAAAACGAAAATTAATTTTATTTTCCACTGAATAACTTAATTTGGTTATGAATTCGTGTTTTATTTATTGAATAGCCAGCTTCATAATCTGTTCTTCACTTGCCTCATTTCGGGAAAGAGTCCCCATTTGTTGTCCCTTGGAAAGTACCAACACCCGATCACACATTCCTAGTATCTCGGGCAATTCCGAAGAAATCATAATGATCGCTTTACCTTCTTTTTTAAGTTTATGGATCAATTTGTAAATTTCAAACTTGGCACCAATGTCTACCCCTCTGGTGGGTTCATCCAAAATAATAACATCAGGAGAAGCATTGAGTACCCTTCCAAGTACGATCTTTTGTTGATTACCCCCGCTCAGTTCTCCCACATTTTGGGAATAGGAATGAGCCTTAATATGCATATCTGTAATATTTTGAGCGACCACCTGTTCCTCTGAACGGGTATTTACCAACATACCCTGCCGATGACCATGCATACTCGATAGTGTTAGATTTTCTTTTACGGTCATTTTTGGTATAAACCCTAAAGCCTTGCGATCTTCACTCACAAAGCCAATTCCACTGGCGATG
>CAXBLH010000044.1:0-19742 GCA_963976315.1 uncultured Dyadobacter sp. | reverse complement strand
GCGATTTGAATGAAGCCAAACAAACCATGAACGAAAAAGCACTTCAAAGCGATTTGCCAAGAATTGCCACCAACCAAGTGCAGTTAATGATGTTCCAAATTGCAAAAACAATGAATTGGAATATTGATTTACAACTGCCTGATCAAAATAGAGCACAATTCGAGAAATTAACCCAATATCGACCTACCGATGCAAATATTGATTCCCTGAAAATAGAAGAGGACTAATTTTTTAATTTTTTTCGATATATTGAAGATATTATTCGTCATTTTCCCCCGAAGGTGCGTATATCAAGAAAAAAAAATCATACTACTTATCCATTTCTAAATTCAAAAACATGTTAAAAAAACTATCGAAGTACTTCGTTTTAGGACTAATAGTTACAGCATTGGCTTGTAAAGGGCCAGAAGGACCGGCGGGACCGCAAGGTGAGAAAGGTGACACGGGTGCTACTGGTGCAACGGGAGCAACAGGAGCTGCTGGCGCGGATGGTATTGACGGAGCTGGTTCCTTGCCATTTTCCTTGTCCTCAGGACCGGATTCTACGTTTACAGAAGGTAATGGGTACATCACTGGCCTCACTGGCCTTAGCGCTGCAAATATAACCATGCTGGAAAAGGCTGCGGTGTTTGTTTATATAAAAAGTCGGGGTGTTTATTGGCCATTACCTGGAATCGTTGGATTTGAAAATGGAGCAAGTGAGTTTACTTTTATTTACGGGATAGACGGTACGGAATTTTTCGTTGAATTATTTCAAAGAGGATGGTCTGAAGACCAAGATACTGCCCCTTTCAGAAGATTTCAAGATGTAAAAGTGGTCATTATGCCAACTGAAGAACTTCTGAGACAGAATCTTGACATAGACTTTAACAATTACGATGAAGTTGTTGAGAAACTTGGTCTGGAGGAACAAAAGGTTTTCCAATTGCAGAAATTAAGTCCTAGAAATAAATAACACCTAAAAAAAACAGGATGGCGAAATTTTCCGCCATCCTGTTTTTTTTTAAAGTCTTTGAGCCTGTCTAAACATTAAACCTAAAGTGCATAATATCGCCGTCAGCTACTACATATTCTTTTCCTTCCACTGACATTTTTCCAGCCTCTTTAACACCAGCCTCATTTTTAAACTGCTGAAAGTCAGCTATTTTAATTACCTCAGCTCTAATAAACCCTTTCTCAAAGTCGGTATGAATCACACCAGCTGCTTTGGGAGCCTTCCAGCCTTTCTCAATGGTCCACGCACGAACCTCTTTAACACCTGCCGTAAAGTAAGTGATCAAGTTCAGTAACTTGTAAGACTCACGAATCAGTTTACTTAAACCGGACTCCTTTAAACCATATTCAGAAAGGAACATTTCATGCTCTTCCTCCTCCTCAATTTCTGCAATTTGCGATTCAATAGCAGCGCAAAGTACAATTACTTCCGCCCCTTCGCCTTTCACTGCCTCGCGCAATTTCTCCGAAAATTCATTCCCAGATAACATGGCACTCTCATCCACGTTAGCCACGTACAACACAGGCTTTGCTGTTAGCAATTGAATATCACCAATAGCCGCTTCTTTGGTTTCTTCATCAATTTCTAAGCTTCGGGCATTTTGGCCCGATTCCAATACTGCTTTGTACTGCTTTAATACTTCCAGTTCCGTCTTTGCCTTTGCATCGCCCGTACGAGCCGCTTTTTCTACCTTTTGGATCTTTTTATCAACCGACTCCAAATCCTTCAATTGAAGCTCTGCATCGATTATTTCCTTATCAAAAACAGGATCAACACGGCCTTCTACATGCACCACGTTCTCATCCTGAAAACATCTCACTACATGAACGATAGCATCCACTTCCCGTATATTTGCAAGGAACTTATTTCCAAGCCCAGCACCCTGGCTAGCACCTTTTACCAGGCCTGCTATGTCAACGAATTCCATGATGGTAGGAATTACCTTTTGGGGATTTACAAGCTCTGTTAATATTTCCAATCTATCATCAGGCACTGTTACCACCCCAACATTGGGCTCAATAGTACAAAATGGATAGTTAGCAGCTTCCGCTACACCTGTTGAAATAGCATTAAATAAAGTGGATTTACCAACATTTGGCAATCCTACAATCCCACATTTAAGACTCATTATTATTAATAATAGATAATACAATAATTAATTCCGGCGCTCTAATTAGTCACCGAGCCGCAAAATTAAACATTGTAAACAACTAATTCACAGCATTTCGTATCTTAAATCACACAACAAAAAAGAAAAGCCCTTGAATTTACCATCAAGAGCTTTAAAACTATATGATCCGTTGATAAATTATTCCCATTTAAGGTCTGACTCACCAATGCTGTTGAACTCTTCGTTCTTAACTTCAAACTGCGTAAAGTCTACTTCAGGCATCAATTCGGTTTTTACGTGATCCACTGCGTCCTTCAAGGCCTCGGCAAACTTATCAAAGTCCTCCTTATATAAAAACATTTTGTGTTTTTCATAAGTAAATCCCTCGCCCTGGGGATGACGACGACTCTCTGTAATCGTCAAATAATAATCATTAGATCTAGTTGACCTTACATCAAAGAAGTAAGTTCGTTTTCCTGCTCTAACCCTCTTGGAGTAAATTTGCTCTCTGTCTTCCACTATTTTTGTTTTTTAAATAGGTTTTCGGACGCTAAAATATGAAGTTTCTTCGTTTGAACAAAAAATCGAAGCCAATTAGGGTATATTAAATAAGTTTAATAAGTGTTTGATTCTATTAAAATTTAACAAATAGGCCTAGTGAGTCATACTAATTTCAGTGAAAAGACGTAGCAATAATTACGTAGAAATATTACCAAAGGCCACTAATACAAATAGGTAATTTTAAGTTTTCTGCATCAAATTGTGGTTGTAATCTGCAATATTTACCATTTATAATAACAAAAAGGATATCTTCACGTGACGTTTTGAGACCAAATATCAGCTATTCGAATAATTACCATTCTAAAATTAATTCAATAACTATGTTTTTCATACGAATAATAGTAATACTCGTGACCCTAGCATTTTTCAATAGTGAACCTGTAAATGCACAACTTCTTTTAGGTGAAATTCAAACAGGAAAGGCTTCCTATTATGCTTCTTCTCTTCATGGACGTAAAACCGCATTTGGAGAAAAATTCCAATCCACTGAGCTTTCTGCTGCTCATCGAACCTATCCTCTTAATACCATGCTAGAAGTTACCAACCTAGCGAATAACGAAAAAGTAGTTGTACGTGTGAACGATCGAGGGCCTTATGCTAGAAGTAGGGTGGTTGATTTAAGTATTGAAGCTGCCAAAATCTTGGGAATTGTCACCAAGGGCGTAGCGAATGTAGCTATTCGTGTGGTAGGCATGGAGGGCATGGTCTATCTTGGCAAGTCAGAAGAAGCGGATCCCTCAACTGGTACAATTATTCCATTTATCAAATAAATATGAAGCTTAAAAACCTAGACCTGTCCAAAATCAGAGAATACGGAAACCTCGAATTTCTGGCTCGTCAAATGGTAGAAGGCTTTATAACTGGTTTACACAAATCTCCATTCCATGGTTTTTCTGTCGAATTTGCGGAACATAAACTCTACAATGCAGGGGAGTCTACACGTAATATTGACTGGAAAGTACTCGCCAAAACGGATCGTTTATATGTAAAGCGTTACGAAGAAGAAACCAATCTGCGTTGTCATCTTTTACTGGATACCTCTTCTTCCATGTATTACCCTGCCGAAACCAATGGAAAAATCACCTTCAGTATTATGGCGGCGGCTTGTATCACTTACCTGCTCCAAAAACAAAAAGATGCCGTCGGTTTATTTACCTTCTCCAACGGAATTGAGATTCAAACCGCTGTAAAATCCACACCTTCTCATACCCATAAGCTATTTCTAGATCTTGAGAAATCATTATCGAAAAGTACCCAAACCAGTAAAACCGGTGTAGCGTCTGTATTGCACCAAATCGCAGAAAAAATCCATAAGCGTTCTCTCATCATCATTTTCAGTGATATGTTCGAAAATGAGGAAGAGGTTGATACTATTTTTGCCGCCTTGCAGCATTTAAAGCACCGGATGCATGAAGTACTTTTATTTCATGTTACTGATCTTAAAACGGAGCGAAATTTCGAATTTGAGAACCGGCCATATGAATTTATTGATTTGGAAAATGATACTAAAATCAAATTACAACCCAGTCAAATTCGGGAATTTTATCAAAAATCAGCGAATGAGTTTTACGAAAATCTAAAATTAAAATGCGGACAGTTTAAAATCGATTTTATAGAAGCAGATATAGAAAAAGGGTTTGAACCCATTTTAAATGCCTATTTAGTAAAACGCGCCAAAATGCGCTAATCGATACCTTTACCGAAAAAGCTCCATAAATAATTGATCGAGATGTGCTACTGGAACGATTTCAATTTTTGCTTTTTCTTGGTCAATTCCCTTTAAATTATATTTAGAAATATAGATTTTTTTAAACCCCAGTTTTTCAGCCTCCGAAACGCGACTTTCAATGCGATTGACAGCTCGAACTTCACCGCCTAAGCCCACCTCTGCGGCCAAACAAACTGTGGAAGGAATGTTCCTATCTTCGTAAGACGAAACCAGTGATGCCACTACCGACAAGTCTATCGAGGGGTCTTCCACTTTTAATCCCCCGGCAACATTTAAAAAAACATCCTGCATCCCAAACTTAAAACCTCCTCGCTTCTCTAAAACGGCTAAAAGCATTTGCAAGCGTTTGGTATCAAAACCAGTACTACTTCGTTGCGGAGTTCCATAATTCGCCACGCTCACCAAAGATTGTATTTCAACTAATAGCGGTCTATTACCTTCCATCATAGAACCAATTGCAATACCACTAACGGGCTCATCCCGTTGCGAAATTAAAATTTCAGAGGGGTTGCTCACCTGACGTAAACCATCGCTATTCATTTCATAAATACCCAATTCGGACGTACTACCAAAACGGTTCTTGACTGTTCTAAGAATCCGATAGGTGGTATGCCTGTCGCCTTCAAACTGCAATACCGTATCCACCATATGTTCCAAAACCTTCGGACCCGCAAGCGAACCTTCCTTGGTAATATGTCCTATTAGAAAAACAGGAACGCCCGAATCCTTGGCGAATTTCATAAACTCCGCAGTACATTCCCGCACCTGAGAAACACTTCCTGCGCCAGACTCTATATATGCCGACTGCATGGTCTGAATGGAGTCCACCACAACAATATCGGGCTTAAAGTCATCAATATGCCTAAATATGGTGGCAGTCTGAGTTTCAGTTAAAATGTAACAATTGTTACTTTTGGATTTCATGCGTTCTGCACGCATTTTTATTTGCTGTTCCGACTCTTCACCGGATATATATAAAACGCGCTTGTCGGATAGTGTTAATGCAATTTGAAGCATTAGAGTAGACTTCCCTATGCCCGGTTCTCCACCTATCAATACTAAGGAACCCTGCACAATTCCACTTCCTAAAACCCGATTTAATTCATTATCAGCAGTAATGATTCTCGGTTCATTTTCATAGGCTATTTCAGCTATTGCTTTGGGCTTAGCACCCAAGCTGACTGATTTCCAAGGCAGTTTAGTACTCTTTTCTTCCTTTTCAATTATTTCCTGAACGAATGTATTCCATTCACTACACGACGGACAGCGGCCCACCCATTTTGGAGAATTATATCCGCATTCTTGACAAAAATATGCCGTTTTTACCTTGGCCATAGGGGGAAATATAAAATTGATTGTTATAGATAAATCAACAAATGAACAGCAAAGTTCAAATTAGATATTATATCCTTTTAATCAAAGCTGGCATTATTTGGAATAATTTTTTGTACACAACGTTATCAATCAGCAGTACCTAATCGTATTTTGATAAAAATGAGAAAACACATATTTATACTATTGGTCTCAATTCTGCTCAGCAGTATTCAGGCAAATGCACAAAAAAAGGGATTTGCATTTGGTATTAAAGGCGGCGTAAACTTATCTCGCCTTACTATGGGGGAGGTTTTTACAACCCGATATGACGACAACGGGAATCCCTACCTAGGCTTTGACGGAAAGCAAGTAACTGATAACCTAAAACAAAGCTTTGATACCAAGACGGGGGCCGTTGGAGGAATATATGCCCGTTTTGGAAGGGTATTTTTTATTCAACCAGAGGTTTTGGTATCTACCAAGGGAGGTAGCTTTGAAATTATCCGAAATGATAATTCAGAAATGCCTGTTACACAAACCATCAATGTGAAATACAGTAGTATAGATGTTCCCCTATTAATTGGCTTAAAAGGAGGACCTGTTCGGATTTTGGCTGGGCCGGTCACCTCTTTTAGAATTGGAGATAATCAAAAACTATCCGATGCATTTCGGCAATATACCTCCAATTTCAATGATGCTATGTCACAAGCCACCTTTGGCTACCAACTTGGTGCTGGGTTAGATATAGGGAGTTTTAGTCTGGATGTTCGTAAAGAAGGCTTTTTTACCGATTTGGCCACTTTCCAAGTCAACGGCAAACCTATTAAAGGCGATGCAACTATCCGACAAAAAATGATATCATGGCAGGTTACTTTGGGGATTAAGCTCTTTTAGTAAATAAAGGGAACAGAAACAAAACAAGCAGCCTTCGATCGTAGCGATGGCTGCTGTTTCCATTAAATAACCCACTAATTTTAATTACATCCAAAAAGCTTTTTAGGCACTAATTCTATATTCAGTTTCATCTAGCATACTTGCAATTTCTTTTACCTTTCTCCTTGAAACTGCTACTTTGTTTCCACACGACATCTTCAAAAACCGATCATCGTCGATACGGTCAATGATATATTTTCTATTAACCAGATAAGATTTATGAATCCTAATAAATTTGCTATCTAAATACTCCGTTAAAGACTTCAATGTTTTGGACACCAAATAACGTTTTCCACAGCTTGTATAAATAAAGGAATAGTTCCCTTCACCAGCGATGAAAGTAATCGATTTTGGTAGGATATAAATAGTAGTACCCATTGTTTGAACAGGAATAGGCTCCGCTCTAGTAGTTGGTAAACCATTATACGAATTAGAATAGGAAGATGAGGCTAGGGATTTCATAAGTTTCATGTTTAAGGATAAGCAGGATTTGTATGATCAAATTTAACAAAACCAAACCGTATGAAAAAGAAGACCCACATCAGCAAATACACATAAGAATATGTATGTCAATTACTTATGATTATTTGATTTTAAAAATGAGGTAACGACACTTAGCAAAATGCGTATTTTTACTTATACCAGTAAATTATATATTATCGTACTTTTCTAGGGATGAAATCGAGTCAAAAGTAATTTTCAAACTATTGGATTGTGAACTTTAATTATCTTTGTCGGTATTTTAGTGCCTTTTTATCAAAATGTTAGGCTTAAAATGGATCTTGAAGAGAAACTAATCCTGTCAAAGCGCGGGATATCAACTATAAATAAAAGATGATTTCGGAAGTTGTAAAACAATATATCGCAGAAATAAATGCCACAACAGTAGCCTCCAAAACGGAGCTAGAAACTTACAGGATGCGTTTCATAAGCAAAAAAGGAGTAGTTACTGCACTTTTTGATGGCCTAAAAAACGCAGCACCAGAAGAAAGGAAATTATTGGGACAAGAATTGAACAACCTCAAAAATCTTGCTCAAAATAAATTCAAAGAATTTAGTGAATCCTTAGACAATGGCCTCGAAAATGATACAGACAATAGCTTAGATTTAACGCTTCCCACCATACCCAACGAACTTGGAAGTTTACATCCGCTAACTATCGTAAATAAGAAAATCATTGAGATATTCGAACGCATGGGATTCAATGTTTCCTACGGGCCTGAAATTGAAAAAGATTGGTATAATTTCAGTGCACTGAATTTTGCAGACAACCACCCAGCTCGTGAAATGCAGGACACGTTCTTCATTTCCAAAAGTTCTGAAAGCGTTAAAGAAGATTTACTCCTACGGACTCATACATCCAATGTACAGGTAAGATTAATGGAAAGGCAAAAACCGCCGATCAGATCGATTATGCCGGGGCGTGTGTTTCGTAACGAAGCTATATCTGCACGGGCACATTGTGTTTTCCATCAAGTAGAGGGATTGTATATTGACAAAAATGTATCCTTCAAAGACTTAAAAGACACTTTGTACCATTTTGCAAAAGAAATGTTTGGAAAGGAAACCAAAATAAGACTTCGCCCTTCCTACTTCCCATTCACCGAACCAAGTGCTGAAATTGACATTAGTTGCTTTATTTGTGGCGGCTCGGGTTGTAATATTTGCAAACATACGGGTTGGGTAGAAATTGGAGGCTCTGGTATGGTAGATCCAAATGTACTTGAAAACTGTGGGATCGATTCCAATGAATATACAGGATTTGCCTTTGGAATTGGTATTGAGCGCATCACGATGTTACGATATGGTATTAACGACCTTCGCTTATTCACAGAAAATGATATACGATTTATAAGGCAATTTCAAGGAGCCTAAAAACGAAAAAACCGCCCAAAGGCGGTTTTTTCGTTTTTAGAATCTAGTATCAATAAAATGCGGCAACATTTGATGCCAAACCCACCATTCGTGGGGCATATCTGCTCCCCAAATATCTAATTCATGAGGAATATTTTTGGAATTTAAAATTCCAGATATTTGTCTGGAATAATCAGGACGTTCATATTCTCCCGAACCCGTAACAAAATGAATATGCCTGCTCTGTCTACATTGATTCAAATGCCATTCTGCTTTTAAATTCGGCAAGTAATGTACAGGGGAATTAAAATAAACATTGTTGTCATAAAACCCATTGGTATATTCCGTTAAGTCGTAACACCCACTGAGGCCTATAATACCATGAATCAAATCAGGCTGTTTGAAAAATAGATTTGCTGCATGTAGAGCCCCAAAAGAAGCACCGCAGGTGATAATCATATTCTCCTTACTAGTGGCATTTTTTATATAGGGCACCACTTCCTTGTATACATAATCGTTGAAAGCTTCATGGCGAACTCCTTGCTCGAACCCACTCATATAAGGATTTAACCAACTTTCATTATTAATACTATTGATGCAAAAAACTTTAACTTTCCCCTCATCAATTTGATTTTTCAAACTATTGATTAAGCCATTTTCTTCGTATTCCAAATACCCTGAGGCAGCGGTAGGAATCATTAAAAGTGCTAAGCCATAATGTCCATAAACCGCAATCTCCATTTCCTTGTTTAGCGAAGGGCTAAACCATTTATCTACTGTGCGATCCATATAGTGTGTTGTTAAAAAAATATCAATAAAGCACCCACGTATCCTTACCTCCACCACCTTGGGAGGAATTTACCACCAAAGAACCCTTTCTTAAAGCCACCCTTGTTAGTCCACCCGGAATCACACTTATTTCATCCCCATATAAGATATAAGGTCTCAAATCAACATGGCGACCTTCGGCATGGTCATCAATCATACAAGGCACGCGCGACAGTGAAATGGTAGGCTGAGCGATATAATTACGGGGATTATCCAATATTTTTTTTCTAAATATCTCATGTTCTGCTTCATCAGCTTTCGGGCCGATCAACATCCCGTATCCACCAGCTTCATTGGCTTCTTTTACTACTAATTTCTCAATATTTGCCAACACATATTCCCGGTCCTCGCGTTCTCCACAAATGTATGTTTGTACATTTGGGATAATCGCCTCTTCCCCTAAGTAGTACTTAATAATTCGGGGTACATAAGCATACACCACTTTGTCGTCTGCCACGCCTGTACCGGGCGCATTCGCCAAAGCCACTCTCCCTTTTTTATAGACTTCAAAAATACCCGGAATACCAATCAATGAATCGGGATTAAATGCATCCTTATCCAAAAATGTATCATCAATTCGTCTATAAATAACATCTACAATTTGTAACCCCTTAGTAGTCCGCATTTTTACATAGCCATCCGAAACAACAAGGTCACGTGCATCCACCAGCTCCACCCCCATCTGCTGTGCCAAATAGGAATGTTCAAAATACGCTGAATTATAAATACCTGGCGTTAATACCGCAATGGTTGGATTCGGTCTGTCGGCCAAATTTTCCAACATCTGTAATAACCGAGAAGCATAATCCGAAACAGGCTTCACCCCAGTTCTTGCCAAAACATCGGGAAAAATTTGTTTAGAAAGCTCTCTATTTTCAAGCATATAAGATACTCCAGAAGGACATCTCAAGTTATCCTCCAGCACCATAAAGCTACCATCGTCTCCCTTGATTAAATCTGTTCCGGTAATATGGCACCAAATCCCTTTGGGTGGTTTGATACCAATACAGGGCTTTAAAAAACATTTACTGGATTCAATTAGGTCACGAGGTACAATGCCATCATTCAGTATATTTTGGTCATTATATACATCATGAATAAACATATTCAAAGCTTTTATTCTTTGTTTAAGTCCTTTTTCCAACCACATCCACTCCGCATTTGCCAAAATTCTTGGAATAATATCAATGGGCATAATCCGCTCGGTACCTTCTCCTTCAGAATAGACGTTAAAAGTGATACCCATGGATAAGAGCGCTCTTTCTGTTGCAAGCTGCCTGTTTTTTAGATCTTCATGTGTTAGGTTTTCAAATTTACTTTTCAAATGTTCGTAGCCCACCCTTGTATTACCATCGGCAGTAAACATTTCGTCATAAAAATTTTCGGCATTATAGTCTGCAAATGAAAAATTCATAAAGTCCAAATTAAAATAAGTGCATTTCGATATATTAACAAAACAATATATGGCCAAAGATTTATAATACAAAATATTTCATTCACAAAGCCAACATTGAGCCAAAGTACTCAATCTTTTAAAACAATTTCCTTGATTAATTAAATAACCTTAAGATCGTTTTAACCAATTTAGCTAATTATTTTAAAAAGTTATTGCGTTTAGTTTCATTGTATTTATTATTTTCGCAACACTATTTAAAAAATTACTAATTCGGAACTGAAATATGACTGACTTAACCAATACTCCAAAGAAACTGACAAGTTTCCCATATATAGCTACATTTGTTGTACTATTTTTAATCTTGGCTTTCTTTGCCGATACCTTCATTTTTGTTCTAGGAACAATTGGCCTGGTGATCAATTTTGCGTTTTTTTATAAAGATGATTCCCACGACAGCCATCATTAAGGTCTGGAATTAACAATATCGGCCATTTCGGGTAAATAGCTTTCAAGTTCATGCCTGAGTTGGCCGTTTTCTTTATTGATTTGCCAATTTTCTACTGCAACATCAGCTCCCTCCAAATCCTTATAAATGGCTCTTGCTTTATTATTATCTAATTTTAGCAACACAAAACCATTGTAGCCAATAGTATATCGGCCTACCTTCTTTCGTATTCGTTGATCATAGAGATCAATTTTTTGTCTATCGATAATACTTTCGGGAGCTTCGGTTTCTACGGGTAACCCACCGTGGCCAATACAGCGGCCATATACTTGTGGACCACTTCCATTACTTCCAAATTTGTAATGAACAAGCCGATGATCATGCCCCCAAAACCATATAATCTCTTTGGGGGTATCCCCAAATATTTGCTGCAATTGCTCGCCTGGCACCTGATAAGCTTCCCGGAAAGCAGAAATATAAGGATGGTGAGTTAGGATAATAATACCTCTATTATCATTTATATCACCCAATTTAACCTCGTTTTTCAACCAGTCAATTTGCTCTTTTCGTAAATGGCAATCGGGTGGTTTAATAATTTCTAGAAAAGGCTTCTCCACCGAATTATAACCAGTGTCCAAACCAATAACTCTCCAGTACTCATTTTCTAGACAAAAAAAACCTGCCTTTTGTGACTTACGTACTCCTGCTTCTTTCACATACATTGCGGGAAGCAAATGCTTAAAATAGGCATTCCCGTTGGAATACATTTCATGGTTTCCTGATAAAGCCAAACTACCAGATTCTCCAAAATACCAGGATGCATAAGGCGCGGTAAAATTAGCCTCCATTTCAAAATAGGTACCTACGAAATAGACATCTCCCAGATGAATGGTATAATCAGGTATGTTATTCTTAACCACTTCCCCTACCTGATCCGACTCTAAGGTATCGCTTGCCCAGTCTGAGAGTAACGCAATAGTGATTTCCTCTGAATTTGGCTTTACTGATTCCAATTGAAAAACGCCAGACTCTCCGTTGGTGGGATAAAACTGATAGGGATGCCGTTTTCCAAATCGACTTTTCAGGTAATGCCATGCAAAACCGATAAAGTTGGTCTTAAAAAATTCAGCAATTTCTCGGGTTACTTCTGAGGTTCCAGCAGTATTTTTTTTGAAAACTTCTTGCTGCGTTTTAGCATGATTCTCAGCCTCCGTATGACCTAAATTGAGGTATTTATCAATATTATTTTCCTTCTGCTTTTCTTTCATATACCTACATTAGAAATACCTTTATAACCCAATAAACTTATTGTCGCGCTTTGTTTAAGGGCAACCATTTTTTTATCAAACCTACTTTCACCACTCCTGTTTGCGATACGGTTACTTATTACCTCGAAGCCTTAGCTCGTAAAGTTTGATGGCAAAAAAACTGTATAGCTTGATCAAAAAAGGAGGAATAATAAAGTCACGTATGACCAATTTCCGCTTTTCACCATTCACTTTGGAGAGCTGCAAATACTTCCATGCATATTTGGCACGTGGCCAATAGGAGTTTCCATATTCCTTTGAAAACAGTAACTTGTAATAATAGGTAGCTATATTTTTTTTCAAAATTGCATCATATTTATACTCAAGTTCCTGATTAATATTGGAATACATTTCAATCCGATTAAAAAGAAAATCGGCCCCAAAATGATTATCGGCAAAACTGGCTCCTCCCCTATTTTTACGGTAAACGGACATCACTTCGTCTATATAACCAATAGGTCCCCGTTTCGCTAACATAATATTACGGGGAATATCACCACTCGTCGACCGGTTAGACCATTCTGGATCTGGGTTTTTGGCAAAGTCTTCCCTTCGAAACATGAGACTCGAAGTAGCCATAAAACATAACTCATCTTCGCCAATCAAATCGTCCACGGTAAATACTGGTTTATGTATCCAGTTTACCAAATGATTTTCCGCAGATTGATCATCGTAAATGGCCTCAGCGTTATGAAAACAACAGGAATAATCGGGATTAGCATCTAACATAGCTACTTGTTTCTGTAACTTAAAAGGGGATATAAGGTAGTCATCCCCATCAAATTGAGCTATATACTCCCCCTTAGCCGCAGCAAAAGTGGCAAGCGCATTAAACTTTCCATTTAACCCCAAATTCTTTTCATGAAGCAACAGTCGGATCTTATTTGGATATTTTTTCTGATAGTCCTTTAATATCGTTCGTGTATTATCTTTTGACAAGTCATCACCAACTATTATTTCAAAATCAAAATCAGTTTGTTGTTCTAAAATAGAATCCAGCATTTTGGATACAAACTTTTCATGATTATAGGTTACTACACAAACGCTTACTTTCAACATAGTATTAAAAAAATTCTAAACTTAATTTAACTTCTAATTGCCCCACAAGCACCTTAAACGCACCTTTACAAAGATACCCAATATTATACACATAGATTTCACTTACTTATACATAACATTATTTTATCATTAGCTCCTACTATATTTGTAACATTGTCAAATACAGAGTAACGCTAAGAAAACCAAAAAACGTGTTTAGAAAACCTACTATATTCGAAAAGTTCAATAATTTGGTAGCTGCGGAAAGTAGGAGAAATGGCGGAGTTAGCCCTGCACCTTTCCATTCTTTGAACTTGGGCGGCTCTACTACTGACACGGAACAAAATGTGATGGAGAATAATAAGCGATTTTTCAGCGCACTAAGCATTCCATTCGAACATGTAGCCAAATCACATCAAATTCATAAAACAGAAGTACTTACTGTTACTAAACCTGACAGGTATTATGGATACGATGCGCTCATTACAAACAAAAAGAATATACAGCTAGCGGTAACCATTGCCGATTGCACCCCTATTCTTATCTACGATTCCAAAGAAAAAGTGGTAGCTGCTATTCACGCCGGATGGCGGGGTACGGTTGGAGAAATTGTAACTGTCACGTTAGCTAAGATGCATACTGGCTTTGGTACTGAGGCACCTAACTGTTACGCCTACATTGGAACTTGTATCGACGAGCATTCTTTTGAGGTCGGCATGGAAGTAGCGGATCAATTCGATTGTCAGTTCAAAACCTGGAACTCGGAAACACAACACTTTCATGTCAATTTAAAACGAGCTAATCAACAATTACTTCTGAATGCCGGCGTATTGCCAGAGAACATCGAAGTCTCCAATTATTCCACTTTTCAAGATAACGACCAATACTTTTCATATCGGAAAGAAAATGGTGTCACAGGTAGAATGTTAGCAACCATTGGAATGATAGAATACTAGTGATGAGCCACCACCACCTTATTTTTAAATATTTCTAGGTAACCATCTGCGTTCCAAATCTTAGATACAATCAGGTAATATCCGTTGGTTACTATCTCCCCTTTCGAATCGGTACCATCCCATTTCAAGTTATCAGAGGTACCTATCACCAAGTTTTTGGATAAGGATTTGATATGCCTTCCATTTATAGCATAAACATCCATATCTGCCGTATTACCGGCTTTGGAAAAACTGAGATAGATGTTCAAAACATCGTCAATTCCGTCTCCATTTGGACTTATACCTGTTACTTCGAGGCTAATAGTATCCTCATTGTCAATGTTCGTACTTTGGGAATTTTTCAAGCCAGGTGACGCATATCCAGAAATACCGGATCCTGACTGCCAATTTTGAGGTGCATCGGTCACCATTTCTGCACTCCTTCTTTCCAGGGAAACTCCTTTTACGTCATGAATGAATGGATGATGCATTTTCTCTGAATATTGCAATTGATCCAAAAGGTGTCCCTCCTTATTCAGAATAACCACAGAACCTTCTTCATTTGGAAAAGAAGGCATGGCCGGTATATCTACAAAGAACCTGGACTTGTCACTCGGATACTGATTTTGGACGATATAACCATCCGTACTGAGAAAAATATAAGAATTGGGATTCAAGATAACATTCGAATGAGTAACCATTTTCAAATTGGAATAACCTCCATTTTTGAGATTACCAATACTCCAATTAGATAATGAAAGGTAGTGATTAGACCGATTAAATAGCTCAATAAAATCAACACCTCCTTCTTTTGGGTTGAATAATATTTCGTTCAACACCACACTTCCGGAATCAGCCTGCACAGGAAGCCCAAAATCCATCTGGATATTTCTTTTTAAATTACTTTGGCAGTCGGAGATACTTGTGAACCGTAAGGCATAGGTTTCGTTTGGAATCAAGTCTAAATCAAGTTGAAGAAACAATTTCGTTAGCTCCGGAACCAATAGAGATACCTTCGTAACCTTGCGGCCAGCTATATTGACGTTGGCCAGATTAACGGCACTTATGCTATCTATTTTTTCATCAAATTGGATTATGATACTGGCATTTGACACCATTTCCAAGTTGATCACCGATGGAGGCTGAAAATCCGGATTCGAGCCCTCAACACTATTCTTGCTACCCGGAGTACCACCACTTTTATCTAAAGACACTGACCAATTACGCTTATCGCCGCAGGGATTTTTAAAGTCAATCATTTCCAATGCAAAACCTCCGTTTCTTTTACTAGAAGGCCAAAAGGTAGCTTTATATTCGAAATGGTAAATGAGTTTGTTTTGGGAAGATAAAATAGACACTGATGCTCCTTCATTGGGTAAGATCAAACTACTTAAAGCTCCAACCTGTCCAAATGGAGTAAAATGAGATATATTTGCTTTGGCGCACAAAATCAAATAGGTATTTGGCAGGATGACCGAATCAGGTAGTGTACTATACCGCGTACCAATAACCAGTTTCCAGTTCTTCAAACGTATTGAATTACTTGAACGGTTGTAAATTTCTAAATATTCAAATTCTGGCAAACCGTTACTAGGAGTAGGATCAGCCATTATTTCACTAATCACTAAGTCATTTAGGCCCTGAGTTTTGCCCTCAATATTAAATACCAGGAATACAATAATGGAAACAATACTAATTTTTAACATAGGCTAACCTATTGATTGTTCGACGTAATCAATAGACGCAAAGTTAGAGGGCTAGTAACAAACGAGTCCGCCTGTTCGAATAGGCGGACTCGTATATTTTAAACCCGTTTTGGTAAACCAATAGAATAAAGGAGTTCAAAAAATTAGATCGTATCAGGAATCACAATCACCTCGGGGGTAGCATCCTTTTTTTCTACCGAAACAATTATTGGTTCTGCAATCACTTCCTTTTCAATTACTTCCTTTTCAATTTTTGATTCCACCAATTGTACTTTCTTGGGTGCTTTTTTTTCTTTCTTACCTTTTTTACCGACTACTTTTTTAGATTTTGCCTTCGCAGCAGCTTTCTTCTTTTTCTCAGCTTCCTTATCGACTTTTACAATTTTTTTTGCCAATTTCTCCGCAGACTGTTCAACAGACTTCTTAACTTTTTTTGAATTTGTAGAAACCGTTTCAATTTTCTCTAAAAGCGTTTCGGATAATTGCTTTGCTAATTTTTTAATTTCAGATTTCATTTCATTAAGTATTTGTAAATTTCAATATAATTACCATAACGTCCTCACTTAAAAAGCCTTATTCATATTGGCTAGTATCTTAAGTAAGTATTTGTGCTTCCAAGTTAACACATTATTCAATTTATCAAATGTTAAATTTTCGCTGAAACAAATGACCAAAGAATAATACCAGCACTTATTGAGACATTTAAGGAGTGCTTAGTTCCAAATTGTGGGATCTCTAAGCAAATATCACAAATCGACATTAAATCTTCAGAAACACCTTCCACTTCATTACCAAAAATAAAAGCATACTTTTCAGAATTCCTGGGAGCAAAGTTTTGCAAAAGGACACTATCTTCCGCCTGTTCCACTGCCACCACTAAATAGCCCTCCTGTTTTAGGTTCATGACGTATTCGGAAAGATTCTCTATCTTTTCCCAGTCAACTGAATTCTCAGCACCAAGAGCACTTTTTGATATTTCTCGATGTGGCGGGGTAGGTGTATACCCCCCTAATACCAGTTTCGATGCTTTAAAAGCGTCGCAGGTTCTGAAAAATGAACCTACATTATTCAAACTTCTGATATTATTCAAAATTACAATATATGGAAATTTGGGAAGCTCCTTGAATTCATCGATCGAAACTCTTCCCATTTCTTCCACTAATAGCTTTCTCATGTTTAAAGAGCGTGTTTAAAATTATGCATTTGATGGTTTATATTATTTGTAAGCTGCCCACCTTCGGTTACCTCAAGATAAATATTGACGTAACAAGTGGTAAAACAATTTTTAGCTTATCATCCCTACCCTTTGAATAATTATCTTAATTATGTCTTTGGCGTAACACCTATCACCAAAGCTGGGTTAAATAGAAATACTACGCAAGTGCTATCAAATAAAAAAGCCTTTACTGCCAGAAAACTGACAACAAAGGCTATAAAAAAACTAAATTATATTAACTATTTAATTTTTGTAATTAATTCAACGATGTTTTTAACACCTAATTTTTCAAATATCCGCGCTTTATAGGTACTTACTGTCGATAATTGAAGACTTAATTTTTCAGCAATCTTAGCGGTTCCCAAACCTTCTTTCAGCAAATTCATCACGTCCGTTTCACGAGGCGAAAGCGTCACTACTGGATCTGGAACAAACTCCTTGGGATTAATCAAGCGATTAATATTAATTTGTTGCATATCCTCACTCATGTATTTACGGTTACTCAATACACTTTGAACCGCTAATTTAAATTCGTCTTCAGGAGCATCCTTTGATAAATATCCGTCCGCGCCAGCTTGTAAATATAGTAATCCATAAAGCTGTTCATCATAACTAGAAAACATCAATATCTTAGTTTTTGGTGCCTTCATGCGAATAGTTTCCACCATTTTGGTGTTATTTCCGCCTGGTATGTTGATGTCCAGAATTAGTAAATCATAAAACCTCTCATTCATTGATTCAATGATTTGGTTGAAATCTTCAACGTCCGTTACTTCTGAATCCGGTATTAAGGTTTGAAGTAGATGTTTGGTGCCAATACGAACGACAGCGTGGTCCTCTGCAATTATTATGTGTTTCATGAAGTACTTTTAGTTCCAATAAAAAAAGGATATATCTAATAGCCAAATGATTATAACTTGACTATTTTCAAATTAAAAATTATTCATCAACAAAAAATGAATAAAATAGAAAACTTACAAATTCTTATATTCAACGTGTATACAAATATAACAAACTATTAAAATATGAACAAAATATATTACGAATTACTACTACCCAAAAAATATTAACTAATACGACATAAAACGATGATCATCACTAGCTTATTTCTTTTTCGTATTAAGTTGCTAAATTTGACGCAAAACTTGGTTGAAAAGTAACAAAATCTCTATAAAAATTAAAAAAACAATAGCAGAATCGTCAAAATGGATTGTCAAGATATATAAAAATATGTCCAATCTTCCTACAAACTTTCCATTCGAACTAGGTCTATACCATAAACCAGAACATGTTTCCTTACTGGCGAAATCTACTTGTTTTAGCTTTGTATTATTTCATTCCGAAAATGATACTCCTCTTGCTTTAATACATTTCTCAAAAACAGACTGTACCACTTGGCAATCACCCGCTCAGGCACCATTTGGAGGGCTCATCAGCCACCCTACATGCAATACGGAGGGTATTGAATATTTGTTTAAAATTGCGGAATCTTGGTTAAACATTCAAGCTTGTACTACCCTAATTATAAAGTCACCAGCACGGATATACGAATATAACCAAAATTTTTCTTTTAATTTTTATAAAACACTAGGATTTTTAAAAGAATCCATTAGTACAAATTATTATATTAAAGTACAATATGAGGATTTTACATCAATTATAAAGCCTCAAGAACGGCGAAGAATAAAAAAATGCACCAAGTACGGTTTTACTTGTAAAATACTGACACATAGAGATGTAGTATCACTTTATGGTTTTATCAAAAAAAATAGAGAGACCAAGGGGTATCATATGCCTGTAAATTTCGAAAAGCTTGATCACCTTTTTCAAAGCTTCCCTGAAAATGTGGTCGGATTTGGGGTCTATAATGACCAAGAGCTTGTTGCTGCTTCTGTCTGTATTAAAGTAACTGATAAGATACTGTACAATTTTCTGGTAAGCGACAACCTTGCTTATCGTGGCTTTAGCCCAGTGGCTAAGTTATACGAAACAATTTATGATTACTGTAAAAACGCCGACATTGAGGTTCTTGATATGGGCGTTTCTTTAGATAATGACGGCGCGTTCAAACCGAGTCTAGCCCGTTTCAAGTTAAACATGGGGGCTAAAACTGGTGAGAAAATCACTTGGGTTAAGAGCCTGTTTAAAAATTAACCAATAGTTTGTTTATGCTATCATTAAAGTTTAAACAGGCTCTTAGGAAATATGAAATTTTAAATCCCTAAACAATTATTATCACGATAGAATACGGAGGAACACGTTTCATGACTTACGATTGGTGCCATACCATAGAAGTCAATTCGCCGAAAGCCTCTTTCAGCCATTATATCCTTGGCCTTCTGATAAAACGGACGTTCCGAATTATCCAGTATCAA